>CAIKZP010000101.1 GCA_903831935.1 uncultured Bacteroidota bacterium
AAATCTGCAACCTAGGTCTGCACCATTGCCCAATAGTCTTTGAAATTGCGAAGAATCTTCGGGGGTTGTAATAATTAATATTTCTTTTATACCAGCCAACATTAAAATTGACAAGGGATAAAAAATCATTGGTTTATCATATACCGGCATCAATTGCTTACTAATACCTCTTGTAATAGGATATAACCTTGTTCCTGAACCTCCTGCTAAAATAATGCCTTTCATTTTGTTATTTTTTATGCACTAAAATTGTATCGTATCTACCATTTCTGAAAGCGTAGGTAATACCTGATCTTTTTCTGAAATTAATAATTCGTTAGCCGATAATTGCCAATTAATTTGCAAGCTGGCATCATTATAAATCACTCCGCCTTCAGATGCTTTATTGTATAAATTATCGCACTTATAAAAAAAAGTAGCGGTTTCGCTTAATACAACAAAACCATGCGCAAAGCCACGTGGCACAAAGAATTGCGTATGACTATCTTCAGACAATTCTATTGCTACATGCTGTTGAAATGTAGGAGAGTTTCTGCGCAAATCAACGGCTACATCCAATACCTTTCCTTCTAATACCCTTACTAATTTTGCTTGTGCGTGTTCGCCATGTTGAAAATGCAAACCGCGCAACACACCCCTACTCGATTTAGACTGGTTGTCTTGAATAAAATTCACATCCATTCCTGTTTTTTCTAAGAAAGTTTTTTTGTTGAAACTCTCAAAAAAATAACCGCGATTATCGCCAAAAACAGTGTCGTGGATAATCAAACATCCGTCTAATTTTGTTTTTTCTATTTGCATGTTTGCTTATCTATTTTCGTACATCCCAGTATAATAATTCTGATACGCGCCACTCGTTACATTTTGTAGCCATTCTGCATTACTCAAATACCAATCAATGGTTTCACTCAAGCCTTCTTCGAATGTTACTGTTGGCTTCCATCCTAATTCTCTATTGATTTTATTGGCATCAATGGCATAGCGTCTGTCGTGGCCCGGACGGTCTTTCACGTAGGTAATTAATTTTTCGCTATAGCCTTTTGCACGTCCTAATTTTTCGTCCATTTGGGTACAAAGTAATTTTACTAGGTCTATATTGCGCCATTCGTTAAATCCGCCAATATTATAGGTTTCACCATCTTTTCCTTGGTGAAAAATTAAATCAATTGCTAGTGCATGGTCTTTTACAAATAACCAATCGCGGGTATACAATCCATCTCCATAAACTGGTAAAGGTTTTTCTTCAATGATATTGTGGATGAATAATGGAATTAATTTTTCTGGAAAATGAAACGGACCATAATTATTAGAACAGTTAGACACCACTGTTTGCATATGATAAGTTTCGCGATACGCACGTACAAAATGATCCGACGCCGCTTTACTTGCAGAATATGGTGAATTAGGATCGTATGGTGTGGTTTCTAAAAACAAACCGGTATCGCCCAAACTACCATACACTTCATCGGTAGAAATATGGTAGAATAAATGTTTTGAATAATCTTCTTTCCAATATTTTCTTGCCGAATTTAATAAGTTAACCGTTCCAATAACATTGGTGTATACAAAATCTAATGGCGAAACAATGGAGCGATCTACATGAGATTCTGCAGCCAAATGCACCACATCGGTTATATTGTTTTCTTCAAATGCAGCATCTAAAGCACCCGCATCTAATATATTAATCTTTAAAAAATGATAATTGGGTAACTGATCTATGTCTTTTAAATTCTCTAGGTTTCCTGCATAAGTCAGGGCATCTAAATTATAGATTTCGTATTCGGGATATTTATTTACGAATAAGCGCACCACATGAGAGCCAATAAAGCCTGCACCACCTGTAATTAATATGTTTTTTTTCATTTTAGGGTATTCTGTGTGTCTGTACAATTAATAAGTGGGCAAAAATAAGGAATTTGAGTTGGTCAATGATTTACAGCGCAATAAATATAGCAATTTCCTAATTTTAGTAAAAAGCCCGCGAATCCTTATCTTCAAGTACTAAAACTTTGCCATGAACCAACGCTATTATTCCCTAGACGTTTTTAGAGGTGCCACCGTTGCACTAATGATTCTAGTTAACAATCCTGGCTCTTGGGCGCATATTTTTGGACCACTAGAACATGCGCCTTGGCATGGCTGCACGCCTACCGACTTGGTGTTTCCTTTCTTTTTATTTGCCGTTGGTAATGCAATGTCTTTTGTAATGCCGCGTTTTGAAGCAGCCGGCCCAGCAAAATTTTGGGGGAAAGTAGTTAAACGAACCCTATTAATTTTTGCCATTGGTTTGTTTTTAAACTGGAGCCCTTTTGTTAAATGGGATGGAGAAAATTTAGTAGGAAAAGCTTGGGAAAACATTAGAATTTTTGGCGTGTTGCAAAGAATTGCTTTGTGCTATTTCTTTGCTTCTGTAATTATTTACTATGCCAAAGCGAGGGGCGCTTTTGTTATTGGCGGAATTATTTTAATTGCCTATTGGGCAATCTGTTTGTTTTTAGGCAGTGGATTTGATCCGTATACTTTATCTAACTGGTTTGGTACTGCTGTAGATACCAAAATTTTAGGCATCACACATTTATACAAAGGCGAAGGAGTGCCTTTTGATCCAGAAGGTTTGGCTAGTGCAGCACCTGCAATTGTACAAGTAATATTTGGCTTCTTGGTAGGACAATATATTCAACAAAAAGGCAAATCTTTTGAAATGCTTGCCGGACTAATGATGGCCGGCATTGTGCTTGTTTGCACTGGTTATTTTTGGGATATGGTTTTTCCTATCAACAAAAAAATATGGACTAGTAGTTATGTTTTATATACTAGCGGATTAGCCACACTTTCACTAGCTACCCTAATTTATTTAATAGAGTTTAAATCAATACAAGGCAAATGGAGTACCTTCTTTGATGTGTTTGGAAAAAATCCTTTGTTCATTTTTGTACTTAGCGGATTTTTACCAAGAATCTTGGCTTTATTAAGATGGGTTGACCATATTGATCCTATTACGAATAAAAAAGTCTACACATCAAGCCTGCCTTGGTTTTACGAGCATATCTGCAAACCTGTTGCTACTGATTTGCGCATTGGATCTTTGTTATATGCTTTAATAACCATTGCTTTTTATTGGTCAATTGTTTATATACTTGACAAGAAAAAAATCTATATCAAAGTATAATTATTCTAGTAAATTTTATTTGATTTTTTTAGCAGGATTACCCGCATAAACACCGGGTATGGTAATGTTTTTTGTAACCACCGATCCTGCGCCAATTACTACGCCACTGCAAATGCTAACGGGTAAAATAGTGGCATTGCTTCCAATTGAAACTTGGTTGCCGATTGTTGTTTTTTCCCATAGCATTTGGTTGCCATTTGCAGGTGCCCCATTAGTGAATGTATCATTAATAAAAACAACGCCATGTCCTACAAAACAGTCTTGCCCAATTACTACCAATGAGCAAATAAAACTATGCGATTGCACTTTGCAATTAGCACCAATAACTACACCCTTTTGTATTTCTACAAATGGACCAATAAAACAATTATCGCCAATACTACACTCGTATAAATTACAGGGTTGCACAACCGTTACATTACTGCCAAATTGCACATCGCGAATGCTAACTGCTAATTGCGTAAATGCCATGTTACTGTTGTTTTATTGAAAAATAATTGGTGCCTTGTTTAACTAAAAATTGCCGCTGCTTGTGCAATGCTTTCTGGCTTGCCTACATCAATTAATTTGCCTTTTGAATGATCAAATTTATTGATGGCATTTGTTTGCATTAAATGTAAATACACATCCACCATAGAAAACTTTCCGGTTTGTTCCATTTTTGAAAACACTGCTGAATCAATCACGTGAATACCACTAAATGCCCACTGTGTTAACTGACTATAATTGGCACAACTTGTTGCTAAATCTGCTGGCTTTTCTTGACCTGTTTGTGTATTGCGCCATCCACAAAGCAACCCATTGCTATCAAATAAAAAATACCTAGAAGTAGTTCTTTGGGTAACCGCTAGTGTGGCCAAAGGCTTTGTTTGCATGTGTGCTGCAATCATTGCATTTACATCTAAGTCTGTTAAGATATCTACATTCATCACCACAAAAAATGGTTCGTTGGCAAAATACCAAGCGGCTTTTTTTAAACCTCCGCCCGTTTCTAATACTTCGGCGGTTTCGTCTGATATAGTAATGGTAGAACCCCATCCATTATTAGCCGCTATTGCAGCAATAATTTGGTCTGCAAAATGGTGCACGTTAACAATCACTTCTTTAATACCAAACTGTTGTAAATAAAGAATATTTCTTTCTAACAAAGTTTTGCCATTCACCATTGCCAATGCTTTTGGATGGTCGTTTGTAAAAGGCGCCAATCGGCTTCCCAATCCTGCTGCAAAAAGCATTGCTTTCATTTACTTATTTTTTATCCTTTAAACCAGTTGGCTGTATTGGTATGTGTTAATGCTACTTTTAATTTGTATTTGTTGCGTAAATGTCTGGCGGTTTGTTCTGCTGCATATACGCTTCTGTGTTGTCCGCCCGTGCATCCAAAATTAATCATCAAATGACTGAATCCTCGTTTTAAATAATCATCAACTGCTATGTCTACTAAATCCCAAACACTATTTAAATATTCGTTCATTTTGGTGCGTTGCTCTAAGAAATCTTGAACGGGTTTGTCTTTACCATTTAAGGTTTTATAGTCGTCAAATCTACCTGGGTTTAATATACTGCGCATATCAAAAACAAAACCTCCACCATTAGAACTTTCATCGGGTGGTATGCCGTTTCTATAACTAAAACTATTTACCGTTACTAGCAATGGCGTATTTTCATTTGCTTGCTGTGGCTCAAACCTAGCAATGATTTCGTCGCCTACCACTAAGCGCAAAACCCTATCAAATTCTGGTGTTACAATACCAACGCGTTTATGATCTAAAAAGAATTTTAAATTTTTTAACCCGAGTGGAATACTACTTAAAAAATGCGCTTTTCGTTCAAATAAACCCCTAAATCCATAGGCGCCCATTACTTGTAGCAATCGCAATAATACATAACCATTGTATTGACTTACAAAAGTAATTCTGTCTACTGGCTTACTGAGTAAATTGTCAATTTCATCCATATAATAATTAAGCAAACTATCTTTCCACTCTTCACTTAATTCTGCTTTTGCTTGCCACAATAAAGAAGCCACATCGTATTGCAAAGCACCTTTCATTCCGCCCTGAAAGTCAATAAAACTAACCGCTTCGTTCTTTACAACAATATTCCTACTTTGAAAATCTCTAAACATAAAATACTTATTTTCTGTTCTAGTTAAATAGGTACTTAGTGCTTCAAAATCATCGAGCATTGCTTGCTTATCGTAAGGTAATTGTAGGGTGTCTAAAAAATAATATTTAAAATAAAGTAGGTCGCTTAAAATGGCTTGCTTACCAAATTCTTTGGCGGTTAAACAAAGGCTATAGTCTAAACCCTCATCGCCTTTAATTTGCATAGCTGCTAGTGAATGCAAACTTTTTTTAAACAAGTCATATACTTTTTCGCCGTGTCCGTGTTGCTCTAACTCATTCAATAAAGAATTGGTGCCAAGGTCTTCTTGTAGATAAATAGTTTGCGCGTCGTTTACACAAAAAATTGCTGGAACAGGCAACCCTAATTTTTTAAAATGGGTACTAAATGCAATAAAAGTTTGGGTCTCTTTTTCGTGTAAGTTATAGGTTGCAATAAAGGTTTCTGACTGATAATAAATTCTAAAATAAATTCTATCTCCTCCACTTTGTGGGAGCTTTTCTATACGATCTGCCTTAACAGATTTATAGGCTGTAAATAAGGTTTCTATAGCAGTGATCACAGTATCCATTTGGTGGCTTTGTAGCGAAAATAAACCATCGCAGCCAAAGACCAAGACTAAAATACCCACCTACTGCACTATTTATTTAACAAAATCATGCAATACTATTACAGTTGCTAGTACTTATTTTTGTTTTAAATTGATGTTATGAAACTATTTGTCATTGCTTTATTGAGTTTAGTAACCATGTCTTTCACCAATTGGGAAACCGATTTTGAGAAGGCCAAACAAACCGCAACCAAAGAGCATAAATACATTTTACTCAATTTTTCGGGCTCTGATTGGTGCGGCCCTTGCATCCGTATGCACAAAGAAATTTTAGGTAGCGAGGCTTTCCAACAATTTGCAGCAGAAAAGCTGGTAATGATGAATGCCGATTTTCCGCGTCAGAAAAAAAATCAATTGTCAAAAACCTTACAAAAACAGAACGACCAATTGGCCGATCGATATAATTCAAAAGGAAGTTTTCCATTTACCGCTATCCTTGATGCGAATGGCAAAATATTAAAATCTTGGGATGGATTTCCAAAAGAAACACCCGAAGTTTTTTTACAAGAAATAAAAGACTTATTTGAAACTAACCCTTAATAGCAGAGGGTTGTAGCGAAAATTTATTTACTTGTACCGAACTGTCAAAAGCGTGTTTTCGTCTTAACAAAATCAATTCTTCTACGGCAAATTTTTCATGAAAACTGCGCTGCGAAAAATCAAGCATGGCCTGTAAATAATTGGCTTCTGTTAGTTTTTTTGCAATGGCAATATGTGGTTTATTGTTCAATTTAATGGCATTGCATCCACAACTTTCCATATATCCATCTAAGGGTTTTAAGGCCTGCGTTAATTGCTGAAAAGCACCCAATTCTGGTATGCGCAAATACACTGTATTGGGTGGAAATCCGCTATAATTATTGATGGTTAAAGCAAAACTATTTTGCACACTAATCATTCGGTGCATCCAACGAATAATGGTGGGCTCCATCTCTTCTCTGGCCGTAAAACTAGCCACTTCTAGTTGCGGCTTTATTTTGTGTTGATCACGACTAGGATATTGCAACGAAAAATATTGTTGCTCTTCTGCAATTTTATTATGCAGCACCGTATTTAAGCGCGCCACTAACAGGTATTCGCAATTGCGATGCTCCTGCGAAATACCAAATACCCTGTTCTCTGCTAACCCTATCTGCATAAAATATATTTTAACGATAACTAATTTAGCATAAATTTACTAAATTATTTAGCATTAGTAAAATTATTTTAGCATGTTTAGCGATGAATGGGGCGGTTCGGCCTATAAGGGTACCAAAAAATTTAACCAGTGGGAGGTTCCTACTGCCAATGCCACCGGATTTGGTGCTGCTTCCGACGATTTTATGGAAAGGGGCATTGACCTTAACGAACAATTGGTTCGAAACAAGCCTGCTACTTTTTTCTTTCGGATGAATAGCGAGGCAATGATTGGCGCTGGAATTCATAAAGGCGATGTACTAATTGTAGACCGTAGCCTTAGTGCCGTAAATGGAAAAATAATTGTAGCCGTCATTAATGGAGAGCTACTTGTGCGCCGATTGCAAACACAAAACAAGGGCATTACCCTGCTGGCAGAAAACAAGCAATACGGCCATATTGTAATTGAAGAATTTAGCAACTACACTGCCTGGGGAGTAGTGGTCTACGCCATTCATAGCCTGCTATAAAAACATGAAAGCCATTATTGATTGTAATAGTTTTTACTGCTCCTGCGAAAAATTATTCAAACCACACCTCGAGGGCAAACCCGTGGTAGTATTGAGTAATAACGATGGTTGCATTGTGTCTAGAACCGACGAAGCCAAAAAAATTGGGGTAGAAATGGCAGGCCCCTATTTTAAAGCCAAGCCATTGATTGAAAAGTACGGGGTAACTACTTTTTCGTCTAATTATAATTTGTATGGCGATATTAGTTGGCGGGTGATGGAAACGCTCAGAAGCATTTTACCTCCGGGCACAGTAGAAGTGTATTCGGTAGACGAAGCGTTTTTAGACCTCTCACATATTCCTAATGAAAACTTGCAGCAGTTTTCGCACGAAATAAAAGACAGGGTAGAGCAATGGACCGGTATTAAAGTATCTATTGGGGTTGCACCCACCAAAGTATTGAGCAAAATAGCCAACCGCTTGTGCAAAAAACACAAGCTGGCTACCAACTGCGTATTAGTACTCGACTCTCCCCGAAAAATTCAACAGGCTATGTTGCGCACACCCGTAGAAGATATTTGGGGGATTGGCCACCAGTATGCCGAAAAATTGCACCTGCACAATGTGAACAATGCTTTTGAATTGAGTACCAAAGAAATTAGTTGGGCCAATAAATATTTAGGAGGCGTTACCGGAGCCAAACTCATTCGCGAACTCAAAGGCATTAGCAGTATGCAAATGGAGCCCGAACGCATCAATAAAAAAATGATTGCCACCACCCGCATGTTTGGATCGCCAGTGACCAATTTGCAAGACATTAAAGAAGCAGTTGCTACGTATACTTCGCGGGCCGCAGAAAAATTACGCCGTCAACACAGCGCCGCTAGCACCATCAGTATTTTTATTGTGGCCAAAGAAAATAACAGCGGACCCTATTTTAAACACGGGCCTTCTATTAGTAGTTATGTGATTTTACCGGTGGCCACATCACTCACCAATGAATTAATTAAACCCGCATTACAATTGGTAGAACGGCTCTACGAAAAAGGAAAAGTATATAAAAAAGCAGGGGTTATTTTAAGTGGGATTGTGCCCGATAGTTCTATTCAAGCGAGTTTATTTGATCCACCCACAAGTGCAAAAGGCCGGTTATTAATGAGCATGATAGACAATATTAATTTTTCTATGCGCAACGATGTACTCAAGTTTGCCTCAGGCGGTACTAAGCGCGACTGGAAAATGCGCCAAGAACTACGGAGCCCGCGCTACACCACGCGTTGGGATGAATTGTTCTTAATAAAATAATGCAATAAATTATTGAACAGGAACAGGAAATTTTTCGAACAAAACCTTCATGCCTGTTTGTGCTAGTTCAGATAATTTCAATACGTTGCTAGGTAACACATCGTGTACTGTGGCTTTCCAAACAAGTGTATTCTGCGTAGCATCTACCAAGTGTAAGGTTACAGCACCTTGTTTGTAAGTACCCACAACCACTTCTTCGCTTTTCCAAGAATAATTGCGCTGGCCCATGTATCGATAGGCCCCATCGGTTTGCCAATCGGTTACACGTGTTTGGGTTTGCGAGCTCACTTGCAAGCCAATATTAATTAAGAGTTGCGGATGATTACTTGTTTGCTGATAGCCGCGCCGAATCATTTCAAAAGCAATTGCCGATTTTAAAACCTCCATTCGATCGGTAAAACCCTTAGAAATAGTATCTCCCGAGGCTTTTAACTGGTAAAAGTCGAAGGTTTTATAGTTGGCTAAGTTTGTATTGGGTGCAGTAAAAATATGGGTGACTTTAACGGATGAGCAGGCAGACAATAGGCCTAACAACACCACAACAAGCATCTTTTTCATTTTCAAAGAATTAAATTCAGTGTAAAATTAAACACTTGTTCTGTTAATCTGTTTTAGAATATTTGTAGCTTGTTCTTCTTAAACTTTATACTATGTATCCAAAAATCTTTGTTGCAGTTATTAGCCTTTTATTAGTATCCGTAATTCCAGCACAAAAAACAATTGCCATTAAATGTGGGCAAGTATTAGACACAAGAACTGGTGCAGTTTTACAAAATCAAATAGTAGTAGTAAAAGGCAACCTCATTCAAAGTATTTCACCGGCCAAAGGGTTCACACAAAAAACAGATACTAGTATTGATTTGTCGGCTTTTACGGTAATGGCAGGACTAATCGATTGCCATACCCATGTATTATTGCAAGGAGATATTACTAGTGAAGACTATGATGTTCAGGTGCTTAAAGAATCAATTCCCTACCGTACTATTCGGGCTGTTAAGAGTGCTAATCAAAGTTTGCAGAATGGATTTACCACTATCCGCGACCTTGGTACAGAAGGAGCTGGTTTTGCAGATGTAGACATTAAAAAAGCCATTATTAAAGGTGAAATGAACGGACCACGCATGTTTGTTGCAACGCTAGCCATTAATACCACCGGCCATTATCCATTAAAGGAATCAGATTATGCTTGGGAACTAAAATTGCCCAAAGGATTACAAGAAATTACTGGTGCCGATGAAGGACGTAGAGCCGTTCGAGAACAAATTGCACATGGCGCCGATTGGATAAAAATATATGCCGACAGAGGATATACCCAACTTGCCGACGGCAGTTACAGAAGCTTACCCAATTTTACCAATGAAGAAATCAATGCCATAGGTAATGAAACAATTCGTTCTAATAGAAAATTAGCCGCCCATGCAGTTACAAGGGATGGCATTTTAGCCTCTATCAATGCCGGAGCAAGCAGTATTGAACATGGTTTTGGGATGGATGATGAATGTATAAAACTCATGGTTGAAAAGAATGTGTATTGGTGCCCCACCATTTATGTGAATGAATATGTAGCAGAAGGAAGGGCTTTAGCAGGAAGCCCTATTAATAAATATTTCAGCCAATCAGAACCTGCCTTGTTTAAAAAAGCACTAAAAGCGGGTATTAAGATTGCCTATGGAACAGATATTGGCGGGTACGACTGGAAACTACCTCAAGCAAAAGACTTTGAACTGATGGTTAGTTATGGCATGAGCGGCTTAGAAGCCATTCAAACCGCCACCATTAATGCAGCAGACCTGCTTGGTCTAGCCAATAAAATTGGGGAAATAAAACCAGGCGCTTTTGCAGATATTATTGCCGTATCATCCGATCCATCTAAAAATGTAAGGCTCTTACAAGACGTAAAATGGGTGATGAAGGACGGACTTGTAAAAAAATAACGGAAAAATTTATTACATACCCCTATTTTTGCGCAATTTCAATAGCAATGATACCAACTTTAAATTCCAACGAATCAATACCCTCGCAGAAGAAAAAAATCATCGTATTAGGTAGCGGGCCTAATAGAATTGGTCAAGGAATTGAGTTTGACTATTGCTGCGTTCATGGCCTATTGGCTATTAAAGAATGTGGCTTTGAAGCGATTATGGTGAACTGTAATCCTGAAACTGTTTCTACCGATTTTGATATGGCCGATAAATTGTATTTCGAGCCTGTGTTTTGGGAACACCTGTGGGAAATAATAGAACTAGAAAAACCAGACGGCGTTATTGTTCAGTTAGGTGGTCAAACCGCTTTAAAATTGGCCAAAAAATTACACGAAAAAGGCATTCCAATTATAGGTACATCCTATGAAAGCATGGATATGGCCGAAGATCGTGGACGTTTTAGCGATCTATTAAAAGAATTAAGTATTCCTTATCCAGAATATGGCACCGCTTACAATGCCGACGAAGCAATTGAAGTAGCCAACAAAGTAGGTTATCCAGTATTGGTGCGTCCTAGCTATGTTATTGGTGGACAAAGAATGCGTATTGTAATCAACGATGAAGAAGTTGAAAAAGCAGTAATCAGTTTATTAAAACATATCCCAGGAAATAAAATTTTAATTGATCATTTCTTAGACCGTTGTCAAGAGGCAGAAGTTGATGCCATTTTTGACGGAGAGAATTTTCATATCATGGGTGTGATGGAACATATTGAACCAGCAGGTATACACAGTGGTGATAGTAATGCAGTTTTACCTGCATTTAACCTAACGCCATTGATTGTAGAAACCATGGAATATTATAGCGAAAAAATTGCTAGGGCTTTAAATATTAAAGGTCTAATTAATATTCAGTTTGCTATTAAAGGCGATAAAGTATTTGTAATTGAAGCAAATCCTCGTGCGTCTAGAACAACACCATTTATTGCAAAAGCTTATCAAATTCCTTATTTGAATATTGCAACAAAAGTAATGTTAGGAGAAGCCAAACTAACCGACTTTACTATGGTGAATAAATTAGACGGATACGCTATTAAAGAGCCCGTATTTAGTTTCGATAAATTCCCAGGTGTAAACAAAGAATTAGGGCCAGAAATGAAAAGTACTGGAGAAGCCATTCGCTTTATCAAAGACTTGCGTGACCCTTATTTCCGCACACTATACAAAGAAAGAAGCATGAACTTGAGTAAATAAATTTTACCCTCCGTTTATAAAGCCACAGCCAAAAAGCTGTGGCTTTTTTATTAGGTTAGCAGATGCCCATTTTAAAACCCTATCCTTTTAAAACTGCTCCATTTATTCGTTTGATTATTCCATTCATTTTTGGAATTTTATGGGCGTTTTATTTTAATGCATCATTAAGCATAATTCAAATATTGGCAACGGTATCGATGCTGGTATTATTAATTTTTTCTTTGCTTACGCTAGTGGCTAAATACCATTGGCAATGGATTAGTGGCATTGCTATTAATGGGCTAATAATAGCCATGGGTGCGGGATTGACAAATTTTCAAAACCTTCCCACACACAGAAATTTCATTGGCAATTACTTGCAACAAAACAATCCAATATTTATTCGCATTAAAGAACCCTTGGTACAAAAACCAAAAACATTTAAAACAGTAGCTAGTGCAGTTGCGGTTTTTGAAAATGGCCACTGGGTAAATACCTCTGGCAATATTTTAGTCTATTTTAAAAAAGCCAGTTTAGCCAATACAATTCACTGTGGCGATGGATTAATTATTCAACAACCACTAAAACCCATTGGTAATATTAATGGATTTAATTACCAGCAATATTGTGCATTTCAGCAAATATATTTTCAGGTATTTATTCCAGATTCAGTTGCGCAAATATTTGCGCCAACTTTATTAGGAAGCTTACAAGCAAAACTTTTTTTGTGTAGGGATTGGGTATTAAAAATATTGGAAACGAATATACCTGGTAGCATTGAAAAAGCAGTTGCAGAAGCGCTGCTAATAGGATACAAAGACAAACTAGATAAATATTTGGTGCAGGCTTATAGCAGAACAGGAGTGGTACATATTATAGCCATTAGTGGGCTGCATTTAGGAATGATTTATGGATTGCTATTACTGTTACTGAAGCCTTTTGGAAAACGCAAATGGGCAAACCATCTTCGCTCAATTATTATTGCAAGTATACTTTGGGGATTTAGTATTATTACTGGAGGCGCTGCTGCCATACTTCGATCGGCAGTTACGTTTTCATTTATTTTAGCGAGTAAAAGTTTGGGGTATAAAAACAATACCATTAATGCACTTGCAGCATCGGCTTTTTGCTTGCTGGCTTATAATCCTTATTTTTTATGGGATATTGGTTTTGAATTGTCTTATACTGCTGTTTTGGGAATTATATTATTTCAAAAAAGCATTAGTAATTGGTTTGTAATAAAAAACAAATTATTACTGCATATCTGGCAACTCAATGCCGTAACCTTGTCGGCCCAAATATTTACCATCCCATTAATTCTCTTCTATTTTCGCCAGTTTCCTAACTTATTGCTCTTTACCAATTTTTTTATTGTGCCCTTGTCGGGACTTGTTTTATATGCAGAACTGATTCTTTTAGCTGTAAGCCCATTTACTTCAATGGCAAATGTTATGGGTAAGGTAGTGGGGTTTTTAATTAACCAAATGAATGCCTTAATTGAAAGAACCAATCAATTACCCTTTGCAGTTACAGAAAATTTGCAGGTCTCTATTGCGCAAACGGTTTTAATGTATATAGCCATTGTTGCTTGGCTGTATTGGTTGGTACATAAGGATCGCAAAGGATTTTGGATTGGTCTTTGTGCCTTATTAGCCTGCATTTTTTTGCGCTGGATGCCACTATTCTAATACAATGTGGAAAATACGTTACTTGAAAAAAGGCATCAAAAACTTAACTTGCGCCTTCAAGCAGTACCTGAGCAGGCGCTTTTACAATGGATTTATTATAATACACTTACTAGCACTTGTTTTTGCTCAATCGAATTATTACCGGCACAAGCTAAATAAACATGCAAAAGAAAATTCAATCCGCACTTATTTCCGTTTTTTACAAAGACGGCCTAGAACCCATTGCTAGAGAATTACAGCAATTAGGAATTACTATCTATTCTACAGGTGGTACTCAAAAATTTCTAGAAGACTTAGGCATTGTTTGTGTGCCAGTAGAAAGCCTTACAACCTATCCTTCTATTTTGGGTGGTCGTGTAAAAACCTTGCACCCTGCGGTGTTTGGCGGCATATTGGGCCGACGCTACGAGCCACAAGATTTGGTGGAAATGAAAGAATACAATATTCCAGAAATTGATTTAGTAATTGTAGACCTATATCCTTTCGAAGAAACACTTCGTAGTACTTCTGAAGAAAAATTAATTATTGAAAAAATTGATATTGGTGGTCCTTCAATGATTCGCGCTGCTGCTAAGAATTTTAAAGACCTAGTAGTGATTGCTGCAAAAGACGATTATGCTTCTCTTGAAAATTTATTGAAAACACAAAAAGGCGAAACAAGTATTGAGCAACGCAGAGCTTATGCTGCAAAAGCATTTGAAGTAGTTATGCATTATGATATTGCTATTAGTAACTACTTTAATCCGGGCATACAGCAAGTTTTGCGTTATGGCGAAAACCCACACCAATCGGCTGTTTTTCATGGCGATCTTGCCCAACTATTTAACCAATTAAATGGCAAAGAATTATCGTATAATAATTTGGTGGATGTAGATGCTGCGGTACAATTAATTAATGAGTTTGAAAGCAATCATCAATCATTTGTTTTTGGTATTATTAAACACACCAATGTTTGTGGTATTGCACAAAGAGCTAGTGTAAAAGAAAGTTGGGATGCCGCACTAGCGGGCGATCCTGAAAGTGCGTTTGGCGGAGTGTTGGTTTGTAACGGAACAATTGATGCAGCAACTGCAGACGCTATCAACGAAATATTTTTTGAAGTATTAATTGCACCAGCTTATTCCGAAGAAGCATTGGCTATTTTAAAAACCAAGAAGAATAGAATTTTATTAGAACTAAAAGCCAATAGTGCTGCCATTAAAACCCCTCAAAAAGCATTACTCAACGGTAGTTTAGAACAAGGTGCCGACCAAGGTAATTTTAGCAAATGGGAAGAAGTTGGTGGACGCAGTACCACTGAATTGGAAAAAGATAATTTAGTATTCGCTAATATTATTTGTAAGCATTTAAAAAGCAATGCCATTGCACTAATTAAAAACAAGCAATTGGTAGGAAAAGGCTGCGGACAAACCAGTAGAATCGACGCATTGCGCCATGCCATTGACAAAGCCAAGCAATTCAATTTTAATTTAAAAGGCGCTGTTTTAGCAAGCGATGCATTCTTTCCATTTAACGACTGTGTGCAAATTGCACACGAAGCTGGAATGGAAGCCTTTATTCAACCAGGAGGTTCGGTAAGAGACAAAGACAGTGTGGACTATTGTGTACAAAATAATTTGGCCATGGTTATGACAGGCTTACGCCATTTTAGGCATTAATAAGCTTGCATTTAGTGCAAATAATAAATGAATAAAAACAAACAGAAAGCATACATCGCACTAGCCATTACCAGTTTGGTATGGGGAACTACTTGGGTAGTGAGCAAAATTAGTGTGCAAAAAACACCAGCACTTGAAGTGGCATCTATTCGCCAATTTACAGGTGGTATTGTTTATGTGTTGTTTTTTTTAATTAAAGGACTACCGCTGCCAACTCGCAAACAATTTGCTTGGTTAACTATTATGGCGGTGTTGATGTTTGTATCGTCTAATGGTTTAGCCACTATGGGTCTAAAGTATATTCCTAGTGGATTGGGGGCACTGATTGCCGCACTATATCCACTCTGTGTAGTGTTGATAGAAATGCTGGTTTATAAAAACAATAAAATTACCCTACTTACTTTTTCGGGTTTGTTCTTGGGCATTGCAGGCATAGCAGTTGTGTTTTACGATAATGCTTTTCATAACCATACAGAAGGATTTTGGATAGGCATAGCACTATCAATGGTAGCAATGCTTACATGGGCAATGGCTACTATTTTTATTGCACGCAAAAAGACTGCCATGAACCCTTATTATGCTACAGGATGGCAAATGCTTATTAGTTCCTTTATATTGTTTTTAATGGCAATGATTAGCGGAAACACCATTCCGCTTACAAGTATTCCTTTTCAAACATGGGCAGCACTAGCATATTTAATTAGTGCAGGATCTATCTTTGCGTTTGTTGCATTTATTTATACGATGAAAAATTTAGAGCCCGGCATTGCTTCTTTATATGCTTATATCAATCCTATTGTAGCAATACTAGTAGGGTCGGTGATTGCTAATGAACAGCTCACCCTCAATATTATTATTGGATCATTAATTACTTTACTAGGCGTTTACTTGGTAAACAGGAGTTTGAGAACAATCCGCTAAAAACGACGCATACATTTTCTTCCATTCGTACAAGGCTACCTGATCGGTTAAAAAATTATTGTGAAAGATGCAAATCATTTTGCCATTTACTGATTGTATGATTTTATAAAAATCTTGCAATTCCTTTTTTGCTTCATAAGGCGCATAACCCAATTTAAAAATAGCAGTTGCATCCATATAACAAAATGGATGAATTTCTAAGGTTGTTTTCAATTCGTTTTTTAAATCGTACCAGAAAAATGCATTGGCATAAGAAGCTCTGAAACCATTGACACTGCCGTATCCCATGCTATAATCTTTATTAATCGGCAGTGCAATCAATTCTTGATAAGTTGAAGGCAATTGCATTCGTAAAAAATGCTGACGAGACAATTGCACTGGCACATTTAAAATGCTTGAGAGTGTATTTATTTCTTTTTTTAAAACAGTACTATCATTGCCGCTTTGCCAAGATGGATGTATTCCTACCAAATACTTTTCGCCTATTTTTTGAATTAATTGGCGCATGGCTTTTTTAGATGGACTAATATTTTTGTCAACTCCTTTTCTATTATTGGCTACTAAAAAAAAATAAATAGGATTTAATTGGTATTGCTCGTGTAAGTCTTGCAACCAATTGTATACATCAAAAGGATCTTTTTGTTTGCCCGCATACACCATGGCCCTTTCTGAAAATGATTCGAATTTTGATTGCATTAAATCTTTAAAAAATCCAAATACATTTTTTAAAATTGGTTGATGCAAATATGCATAGGCTATATCTATATCATAGGTTGGGGTAAATGAAAATGTTGCAGATGGCAATGAATAATTTGCTGCTAATTGCTGCAATTGTTTTTCTAATTGCTGCATCCACAACTGAATTAATGGCAAGTGTAAAAAATTGTTTTTATGGGCCAAACTATTCGTGTGCGCGTATCGGCCATATTCATCAACACTATGTGGCAGGTATTCTTCGTAACGCGATAACAAATAAAAAGCGGCAGAAAAAATATCAAAAGGAATAGTGCCATTACTTGTTTTAAAAAAAGCAGGAAGCCCTTTCCAGTCAAAGCATTCAGTGAGTTGATTACTGATTGAATTTTCTTGCAATAATGGGTGTGGAATGATTTGTAACTCTGTAGCTTTTATAGGGCTCGCAGAATAATTTATGCAAGCGCCATTCTGTGCTAAATACTCATTGATATTATTGGTAACTGTGTATTCGTTTTTAAAAAGCTCCGCTAGAATATAATTTAAACGGGTGCTGATATTTGTAGTATAAATGAATAACACCGATTGTATTTCTATTGCTTAGTTGGTTTCTTTGTTCTTTGCTCGACCCACATTTGGCTAAATGTTTTTTCAGAAAAATCCAAATCACTTCTGTTTGTTGTCCAGCCTGTAAATACTTTGTTTACTACCCAGTTTTTTATTTTACCAGTTCCCATATTCATCATCACCCTATTTAAACTAGCCATCTTCCAAACCTTCCAAGCAATTCGTTCGGCAATAGTACTTGTGCCTTCGGCAACCGCAATATGACGATTGTCTAATAATAATTCGTGAAGGTTAATTCTTACAGGACAAACTTCGGTACAGTTACCACATAGCGAAGAAGCATAACTTAAATGTTTATACTCATTCATGCCACTTAAATGTGGCGTAATTACTTTGCCTATTGGTCCACTGTATGTTGTTTCATAAGCGTGTCCGCCAATATTTTTATACACAGGACATGCATTTAAACAGGCGCCACATCTAATACAGTAAAGTGCTTCCCTTGTAGTAGGATTGGCTAGTAAGTTCGTTCTGCCATTGTCTAACAAAATCACATACATTTCTTCGGGACCATCCAACTCTTCTGCTTGTTTAGGACCAGTTACAATACTATTATAAACCGTTACTTTTTGTCCGGTTCCATAGGTAGACAATAAAGGCCAAAACAATGCTAGGTCATGTATGGATGGAATTACTTTTTCTATTCCTACTACTACAATATGTGTTTTAGGAAACGCACAACTAAGTCTTGCATTCCCTTCGTTTTCTGTTACTGCAATTGCACCAATATCTGCAATAATAAAATTGGCACCAGTAACCCCAACTTCTGCTTGCGTATATTTTTCGCGTAATTTATTTCTGGCAACAAGTGTTAGTTCTTCTGGTGTTAAGCCACCTGGTGTGCCCAATTTATCTGCAAAAAGTTTGGCTACATCTTCCTTGCTTTTGTGCATGGCGGGTGTAACAATATGGTATGGTGCTTCGCCGTCTAACTGTTGAATGTATTCTCCTAAATCGGTTTCTACACTTTCTATGCCAATGGTTTCTAAATAAGCATTCAGGTGAATTTCTTCGGTTACCATGCTCTTGCTCTTAACCAAGGTTTTGCAATGCTTTGCTTTGCAGATATCTCCTATTGCTTCTAATGCTTGATCGGTATTTTCGGCCCAAATAACTTTGGCTCCTCTTGCGGTGATTCTTTTTTCGAAGGTTTCTAAATGGGTATCTAAATGTTCAATAGCGTCCCATTTTCTATTCTTTGCTTTTTCTCTAGCAAGCATTACATCGCTAAATTGCTGCTTACCAATAGGCACAACAGCATTGTATTTACCAATATTGAAATTGATTTTTCTGCGATGGTCTAAATCGGCAGATTTGATGGTACTTTTTGCGATAAAAGATGCTGCTGTATCTTTCATTTGTTTATTTTCTTTTGTTTAATTCTTTGGCGGTTGCTTCCAAAGTTTCATAAAACTCAGTGCCGTATTTACGAATAATTGATTCTTTTAAAAATACATATACCGGCATTTTAAGGTGTTTGCCCAAACTACATGCTGCCTGACAAAGGTCTTCGCGCGGTTCGTAATTTAGGTACTCAATATCCGGATCACGTTTGCTCGGTTGAATTCTTATAGGAAACAAATGACAACTTACTGGCTTTTTCCAGTCTAACTTTCCTTCGTTATATGCTTCTTCAATACTACATTTAATAACACCCCATTTATCGCGATAGCCATACGCACAAATTTCTCCGTTAATAGTAGGAGTTACCCAACCAAACTCTTGGTCGAATAAATATTTACCTTGGCGCTCTACTTCTTTAATCCCCTCTTTGGTCATATAAGGTTTAATTACCTCATAATTATCCTTGAGTTTTTCTAATTCCCATTTTTCCATTGGAGCGCCTGCATCTCCATCTTCGCAACAGCCGCCTTTGCACTTGCTTAAGTCGCAAACAAATTGCTCGTCAATAATTGCTTCACTTATTAATACATTATCAATTGCTATCATGCTACTATTGTTCTGTTGGTTGTTTTTTCAAAGATAACGGTTCAAACTTAGTTACGCCACTTGAATGTATTCACAATATGCTTCATGTCTTCTAATAAAAACTGGTTTACAATACCTAATGAATCGGCATTAGGTGTTGCATCGAAGTATAATGCGCCCCTTAAAAAATGTTTGGTTGAATCTGTTAAAAAAAACTGATTGGCGGTTGCTACGTCTCCTCCTACCGAAAAGAAAACACCATGCACACGATTGGGTGTACTAATTAATGAGTCATCTATTGAATACGCTTTTGAACTATGCTTTCCTGTTAGTGTATAAGCATGTTTAATCAGTGTATCGAATTTATTCTTTCCAATCTCTTTATAACTAACATAAATACGTCCACTAAATTCCGGAAAATTAATATTAATCCACCAAGGATTTTCAGTGGTTTCTCCAAAAAAAGTACTGTCTTTTACCACGTTTGCATACACTGGATATTCGAATGTATATGGATACCCAGGTTTATCAAAAACTTGGTATGCTTTTTTGGGAAATGAAATAGCATAATAGCCAATTGGCTTGGGTGTATAACTACTATTGCACGAAATAATCAGATACAAAAAAATAGTTGCGAATAAAATATATTTTATTTTTCGAATAGCCATTATTAGTAATTTTTAATTCCGATAAGCTGATAGTTAATACTGCTATTCAAATGCTTGAGGCTTGATGGTAATTTTTATTTTATTAATTCTATTTTTCGAAACGTCTAAAACTGTAAATTCAAAATCTCCTGAATTTACTATTTGTCCATTCTGTGGAATTTCACCAGCAATTTCTAAAACTAACCCTGCCAAAGAATCGCTCTCGCCTTTTATTTGATCAAAAATATCTGTTTGTAATTCCATGATTTTACAAACATCATTTAGCATGGTACGACCTTCAAATAAATAATTGTATTCGTCTAATTTTTTATGGCCAGCTTCTTCTTCGTCAAACTCGTCTTTAATATCACCAATTACTTCTTCTAATATATCCTCTAAGGTAACAATACCGCTAGTTCCGCCAAACTCATCAACCACTACCGAAAAGTGAATACGCTTAGACTGAAACTCTTTTAAAAGGTCTTCAATTAGTTTTTGTTCGTGTACAAAATATGGCTGACGCATGAGTGAATGCCAGTTAAAATCATCGGCCTCATTCAAGTAAGGAATTAAATCTTTGGTGTGAATCATTCCTACTACATTGTCTAAATCTTCTTTATAAACGGGCAACCTGCTATAATGCAAATCTTTTACTGATTCAATTAGTTTGCCATAACTAAACGATTCATTAATGCCATGAACATCCATTCGGGTTTTCATGATTTGCTTAACCGTAATATTTCCGAACTTCACAATTCCCTTTAAAATATTTTTTTCGTTTTCCGATGCAGAACTGTCGGTAGTTAAATCAATGGCGTGGTCTAATTCTTCTAAACTAAAAGAACCATTTGTTTTATTGGCCAATCGCTTTTCTATTATATCGGAAAAATTCACTAATCGTTTACTCAAACCTGCGCAAGCATATGATACGGCTTGAATAATTCCACCAAAATCTTTTGCAAATCGAATATTATTATTGGTAGCTAAAACCTTAGGCATTACTTCTCCAAAAAGCACCAATAAAAATGAAACAGAAATTACTTTAATAACAAACTCAACCCATACGGCATCGAATCTTTCAAAATTAAACATGTCGTCTATCAACAAGTTTGAAATAATAATGATTGAGATATTGATAAAACTATTTGCAATTAATAAAGAAGCGAGTAAGGTTTTTGGCTCTTCTAATAAATCAACTACACGCTTATACGGCGGTTGTTGTTTTGATTTTAATAAATTAATGTCTTTGTATGTGAGCGAAAAAAAAGCAACTTCAGCACCTGCTAATACAAAGGATAAAAACAATAAAACAAGTAAAACCATCACCAACACCGTGGTGCCCTGTGCCTGAATGGCTGATAATAAAACTGGTGCAGATAATAACATGTTCCAACCCGAATGATAATCCAAAATGTTTGTTTTTAATGAAACAATCAACCAAAATAATGCAAAA
>CAIKZP010000102.1 GCA_903831935.1 uncultured Bacteroidota bacterium
TTACCAACCGCTAAGCAATAAAATATTTAATAAAATCATTTATAATATGCGGGCTAAAAATGGCACTATTTTAATTCCCGCATCTGATTTTAAAACCAATTTTCATACCTATGTTAAGGATCGATATGCATTGGGTTTAGCAGCAGATCAAAATCCGCCAAATCCTTCAAAAGCACACTGGGTAAGCTTTTTTAATCGACTCACACCTTTTGTAGTTGGCCCCGAAAAAGGTGCAAAAATGAACAATACAGCCATGGTGTTTGCGCATTTTTATAAAACAAAAAGAGGCTACTATCATACCCAATTAACGCTTCTTACTTTAAATCCAAATGCATATGAAAACGGGCAGCTTACACAGATTTTTGCGAAATATGTAGAACAAGCTGTACGCAAAGAGCCCGCCAATTATTTATGGAGTCATCGTCGCTGGAAGTTTGAGTTTAACGAAGAAAAATTTGGGTCACTTGTGGTAAAACAAATGCCGAATTAATCCTGAGTTACGGTAGTTTTTTCCGTTTCAATTTTATCGCCGATTTCTTTAATCATTGCATATCCACCAATAACATTTCTAAGGTTATGAATACCTTGTCTTTTTAATAACGACAGTGCAATAACACTTCTATAGCCACCAGCACAGTGTACATATACATTGTGGTGATCGTCTAAATTAACCATGCTGGCAGGGTCAACTAAATCAACTAATGGTATATTGATAGCATCTTTCACATGGCTTTCGTCAAATTCAGTTTCCTTTCTAACATCTACTATAACAATATTTGGATCGAATGGAATATCCATTGCTAATTCATCGGCTTCTACATCAATAATCATGTCTATTTTTTCGCCAGCAGCTAGCCATGCTTCATAGCTACCATCTAAATAACCATCAAATTTTTCAAAACCAACCCTTGCTAAACGAATAATAGATTCTTTCTCTTTTCCTTTTTCAGTAACTAGCAAAAAGGTTTTATCGAATGGTAAAATAACACCAGCCCATTCTGCAAATCGGCCTTCTAAACCAATACTAATAGAACCTGGAACAAATCCTTCGGTAAATACTTTTGAAATACGGGTATCTAAAATAATTACACCATCATTTTTAGATTTCTCTTTGAATTCAGCCACTGATAAGGCCTTCAGTCCTTTTTCTATAACAGAGTTGATGTTTTCGTACCCTTCTTTATTAATTTTTACATTGATAGGAAAATAACTAGGAGGAGTAGTAAGTCCTTCTGTAACTGCTTTTATAAAATCTGCTTTATTTGTTTGTTGTAAAGCATAATTGCCTTGCTTTTGTTCGCCAATAGTACTAGAGGTTTCAGTGCCTAAATTCTTGCCACAACTACTACCTGCACCATGTCCTGGATAAACAATAACATCGTCGGCTAAAGGAATAATTTTATTTTGTAAACTATCAAAAAGCATACCTGCTAAATCATCCATGGAAATCAGATTCGCTTTTTGGGCTAGGTCGGGTCTGCCAACGTCGCCTACAAACAAAGTATCTCCTGTAAAAACTGCATAGTCTTTTCCTTGCTCATTTTTTAATAAGAAGCAACTGCTTTCAAGGGTATGTCCGGGAGTGTGTAAAACCTCAATGGTTAAATTGCCAACTTTAAAGATTTCGCCATCTGTTGCCACTTTTACAGGTAAACGGGTTTCAGTGCTAGGCCCGTAAATGATGGTTGCACCAGTAGCTGTTGCTAAGTCTAAATGACCACTAACAAAATCGGCATGAAAATGGGTTTCAAAAATATATTTGATTTTGGCATTTCGCGCTTGGGCCAAATGCAAGTATTCTTCAATATCACGCAAGGGATCAATAACAGCCGCTTCGCCATTACTCTCAATATAATATGCAGCTTCACTTAAACATCCTGTATATAATTGCTCAATAAACATCAGATAGAAATTTAGGCAAAGTTAATAGCAAGGTTCAAGCCAAATGCAAAATTGGCCATAAAGTCAGTAAAGAAATAAAAAAACCAGTGGTTATCCCACAAGTGTTTCTACAAAAGACACTACTTCAGCTAATCGAGCATAGTTAACAGAATAATAAATGAATTTTCCGTCTCTAGAAGTGGCAACAATACCAGCTCTACGTAGAATAGCCAAATGTTGCGATGCAACTGACTGCTCTAAACGAAGTTTCACATAAATTTCTGTAACTGTCATTTTCTCGTGCTCGTCTAACAGTTTCATTATCTGCTGACGTAGTTTGTGATTGATGGAACGAAGGATAAGTGCCGCTTTTTTGGTATGAATAAAATCAACCTTTACGGGCTCTTTCGCAACGTTAAGTACAACTGATTGTAAATTTTGACTCATGGGGGGGAGTGTTTTTATGGTGAACAAAATAGTACTATTACCAAGTTTCCTGTTCGGATATAGTGGGAGTTAAAGATAATAAAATTAAACAATATAACAACTTGTGAAACCTATTTTTTTGCTACTGGACTATAAAAAGCTTTTAGGTAAAATGGCTCGAAATAGGCTAGATCTACAAAATTTGCTGCTTCAAATGCTTGGTTGGCCAATACCGACAAATGGGCCGCCGTATGTTGCACCGAACTGAAAATGGCATTTGAATGATTAAATAGGGCTTGCGTTTTAAGCGAACCGCTGCCACTAAAAACCATTGGTTGTTGACTTATTATTTCCTCAAAACTAAAACTATCTAGTATTTTGGCATTTGGCGCCTCCATTAGATTTAAGTGAATATCATAAATTGCTGTAAATACTTCCATCCGTCTTGCGTCAATCATTGGGCAAAAAAGGGTGCTTGAAGAATAAGGCGCTTGGTTTATGGCAGCCAACGCCATAACCTTTAATGTGTTAATGGCTATCAATGGTTTTTGTAATGCGAAACACAAACCTTTTGCTGATGCCAATCCAACACGCAATCCAGTATAACTACCTGGTCCTTCAGTTACAGATATAGCATCAACTGCTTGTAATTCAATACCTGTTTCCAAAACTATTTGTTGAATAGCGGGCTGTAAAAAAGCGCCATGATTTTTTTGGTCTTGGCTTTCTTTCAGCAGCAATACGCCAGATTCATTACTCAGGCAAACGCTGGCATGTTCAGTAGCAGTATCAATATTTAGTAATAAAGGCATTGTTATGAATGTTTCAGTATCCTACAACTATTAAGTAATAAAGGATATTCTGCAAATTTAGGTTGGCAGGTTGAAGGAAATGCAGCAATTTGCTTGATATTAAATACATCTTATGCCCAAACAAGTAATCAATACCAATAATGCCCCTGCGCCAATTGGCCCGTATAGCCAAGCAATTCGTGCAAATGGGCTCGTTTTTTTAAGTGGACAAGTTGCTTTTATTCCAGCAACCGGAGAACTTGAATTGAGTAGTTTAGCGGCCGAAACGCACCAAGTAATGAAAAACATTCAAGCGGTGTTAGACGAAGCCAAAATAAGTTTTGAGCACGTTGTAAAAACGACTATTTTTTTAAGTGACATGTCGTTATTTGCCGATGTAAATGCGGTGTATAACACCTATTTTTCTGGAGACTTTCCTGCGCGTGAAACCGTTGCTGTGAAAGGATTACCGCGTGGTGTAAACGTAGAAATTAGTATGATAGCAGTAGAAAAATTATAAGATTTACAGTAGTGTAATTGTATAACAAGTACTAAAGCAATAATGTTGATAGGGTTCCAATTCAAGGAGCCCTATTTTATTATTAAATGCATCCGGAGCCGCACTCAAATTTTCAATAGCAATGCTTTGGCGATTGTCTGGAATATAAATCTGTAAATAAGGGTAACGCGCATCTGGTTCAATACGCAATTGCAGGCTTTCATTGCTTAGCGTACATTGAGGCTGATGAATTGTTTTATTTAATTCAAAACAATTGTCGAGGTTAATGCCTTTTAGTAGCGTGCCTTCGGTAAAACGATTATCAGTAATAAATTGACCAGTAGGCAAAAGGTCTTGATTGAATTCTAATTGTTGGTTGCTATCAAATTGCAATCGGTAATTGTCTACGGAATTTCCTAAATTAAAATATGGATGCCATCCATCCGAAAAAGGAATGCTGCAATCATTTGTATTGGTTACCGTAGTGGTTACAGATAATTTATTGCCGGTGGTTAATTTCCATTCTAGTGTTAACGTAAAAGGAAAAGGATATCCTTGATCTGTTCCAGTATAATTATAGGCTAATACTACAGAAGCATTATCAGCACTCGTTTCTGTTGATTTGATCGCATACACAGCATCATAAACAATTCCATGAATAGCATGGTTGCCCATATAAAATTTTTCAATTTGATATGATTGGTTATTAAAACTGTATTTGCCTTCCCAAAGTCTGCAAACAAAAGGCGCGAGTTTGGCACTTTTAAAACCATTGGTGATTTGCAATTTTGCATCGGTTACAGATTCAAATCCTTCTATTATATTTTTATTAATACCATTTAAAGGCAAAGAGAATGCGTTTAAAAATCCACCAAAACTATAGATGCTAGCTTGGCAATTAGTAAGGGTATCTTTCAATAAAATAATAGGGTATTCTTGCGAAGCATCAACTTGAATTTCAAATGGCATATCGTGTAATTAAGCCTTAAAAATAACCATATTAATGTTCAGCCCAATTCCATTCTAAAAAGATTCTGAAAGTATTTCAACACCTAAAAACTAACATCTGTTAACTATTGAAGCCAATATAGTAATTTTGCCATACAAGAACTGCATATCATGGCTTTAGAACTATCGCATAAAATTAGAATTGTTACAGCAACTAGCTTATTTGATGGGCATGATGCCGCTATAAATATTATGCGTAGAATTTTGCAGTCGAAAGGTGCAGAAATTATTCATCTTGGGCATAATAGAAGTGTGTTAGAAATTGTGGAATGCGCCATTGAAGAAGATGTGCAAGGAATTGCCATCACTTCTTACCAAGGCGGGCATATTGAGTTTTTTAAATACATGAAAGATTTGCTTGTTCAAAATGGATGTGGGCATATTAAAATCTTTGGAGGAGGTGGCGGAACTATTTTACCCGAAGAAATTCAAATATTACAAGACTATGGAATTAGTAAAATTTATAGTCCAGATGATGGTCGGCAGATGGGTTTAGAAGGTATGATTGAAGATGTTATTCAACAGTGCGATTTTGCCTTGCCTACACAGATAGAATATTCAAATCCAATGACGCTTGGCGAAGCAAAAGATATTAGAAAAATTGCGCGTCAAATTACCAATGCCGAAAATGGAATGCCATTTTCTATTCCTGAAAATTCAAATAAAAAAACAATTCCTGTACTAGGAATTACAGGTACTGGTGGTGCCGGAAAAAGTTCGGTAACCGATGAATTGGTTCGCCGATTTTTACATGCCTATACCAATAAAACAATTGCGGTAATTTCTGTTGATCCGTCTAAAAAGAAAACAGGTGGCGCTTTGCTAGGAGATCGAATTCGCATGAATGCCATTTCGCACCCGCGCGCTTATATGCGTAGCATGGCTACAAGAGACGATAATACTGCACTCAGTGCGTATATGCAAGATGCTATAAATGTTTGCAAAGCAGCAGATTTTGATTGCATTATTTTAGAGTCTGCAGGAGTAGGTCAAAGCGATGCTTCTATTTTAGATTTTTGCAATTTGAGTTTATATATCATGACGCCAGAATTTGGCGCAGCATCGCAATTAGAAAAAATAAATATGTTGGATTATGCCAATATTATTTGCATTAATAAATTCGACAAAGCAGGTGCTTTAGATGCTTTACATGATGTACGCAAACAATACAAGCGAAACCACAATGCTTGGCAAGCAAAAGATGCTGAATTGCCAATTATAGGCACTATAGCAGCGCAGTTTAATGACAAGGGGGTGAATGATTTATTTACGCAAATAGTATTGTCAATCAAAGAAATTTGTGGTGTGAGTTTTGGCCCAATTGATGCATTATTTACTGCGTCAAAAACAGTGGAATCCATTAGCACGCAGTCTAAAATTATCCCAGCAAAAAGGGTGCGCTATTTGTCTGAAATTGCCGACCAAAACAGAAGCTACGATGAATGGGTTGCAACACAAGTATCCATTGCGTCTAAGCGCTATCAAATTAATGGCACCATTGCTGTATTCAAAGAAAATCAGGCCATTAAAAATCAGGAAAATCAATTGCATGGATTAATAGCATTGCAAAATGATTTTGATAACAAGCAAGCAGTTGAATGCAAACAACTAATTGAGCACTGGCCAGCACTTGTAAAAAAATATACGGCCGATTTTTTTGAATACCAAGTGCGCGAAAAAATCATTAAACAACCAATGGTAACATTGAGTTTAAGTGGCAGTAAAATTCCAAAAATTGCATTGCCAAAATACAAAGATTGGGGCGATATTTTACAATGGCAATTACAAGAAAATGTACCTGGTGAATTTCCTTATACAGCTGGTGTTTTTGAATTAAAAAGACAAGGAGAAGATCCTACTAGAATGTTTGCTGGAGAAGGAAGTCCTGAACGCACAAATAAACGATTCCACTATGTTTCATTAGACCAACCTGCTATTCGATTGTCAACTGCATTTGATAGTGTAACATTATATGGAGAAGACCCAAATGCACGCCCAGATATTTATGGAAAAGTAGGTAATAGTGGTGTTAGTGTAGCAACAGTTGATGATGCAAAAAAATTATACAGTGGCTTTGATTTGTGTCATCCAAAAACATCGGTAAGTATGACCATTAATGGTCCTGCGCCTATTGTGCTAGCTTTTTTTATGAATGCCGCCATTGATCAAGCTTGTGAAAAATATATTACAGAGAATGGATTATGGGATGCTGTAAATGCTATTATTCAACAAAAATTTCAGTACCACAAAAAACCAATTTACAACAACCCTTCATCGCCCAAAACCTTACCCGATGGCAACAATGGTTTGGGCTTAGAATTATTAGGATTAAGTGGCAGTGAAGTATTGCCTAATGATGTCTATCAACAAATAAAAGCAACTGCTTTAGCACAAGTGCGAGGTACGGTGCAGGCCGATATTTTAAAAGAAGACCAAGCGCAGAATACTTGTATTTTTTCAACGGAATTTGCACTCAAATTAATGGGTGATGTACAAGCATATTTTATCGATCAAAAAATTCGTAATTTTTATAGTGTAAGTATAAGTGGCTACCATATTGCAGAAGCTGGCGCAAACCCAATTACCCAATTGGCATTTACACTATCAAATGGGTTTACTTATATTGAATACTATTTAAGTCGGGGAATGCATATTGATGATTTTGCCCCCAATTTGTCTTTCTTTTTTAGTAATGGAATGGATGCAGAATATAGTGTGATTGGTAGAGTAGCAAGACGTATTTGGGCCAAAGCCATAAAAGGTAAGTACAAGGGCAATGATCGTTCGCAAAAATTAAAATACCATATTCAAACCAGTGGTAGAAGTTTGCATGCGCAAGAAATAGATTTTAATGATATTAGAACCAGCTTGCAAGCATTATACGCTATATACGATAACTGTAATAGTTTGCATACCAATGCTTACGACGAAGCAATTACAACGCCAACCGAAGAGAGTGTACGCAGGGCAATGGCTATTCAATTAATTATTAATCGTGAATTAGGAACTGCCAATAATGAAAATCCAAACCAGGGTAGTTTTTTAATGGAAGAATTAACCGATTTGGTAGAAGAGGCCGTGTTGCTTGAGTTTGATAGAATTACAGAACGAGGCGGTGTTTTAGGTGCCATGGAAAGAATGTATCAACGCAATAAAATTCAAGAAGAAAGTATGCACTACGAAACCCAAAAGCATACAGGTGAATTACCCATTATTGGCGTAAACACTTTCTTAAATAAAAAAGGCAGTCCAACCATTTTACCACAAGAGGTTATTCGTGCAACAGACCAAGAAAAAACACAGCAAATCAACAACTTAGAACAATTTTTTAACTTACACGAAAACGAATCAGCCGCAGCATTAGAAAAATTAAAACTAGAGGCAATTAATAATGGCAACCTATTTGCCGAATTAATGGAAACAGTTAAGTATTGTTCACTTGGCCAAATTACCCATGCATTATATGAAGTAGGTGGACAGTATCGTAGAAATATGTAAGCAAATAAGATTTGGCTTTTTAAAATATGCTAACTTGCTGCATATATAAAATTTAGTAAAATGGGTTTGAAAAAAATAATCTTAACGCTATTAGTATCAAGCTGTTTTTTATTGTCGGCTTCTGCACAATATAAAAAAGTTGATACCACCATGAAATTGGGAAAGGCCGGCTATCGTTTGTATTGTAATAATAAAAGTGTAGATAAAAATAATATAACCATAACACCAGTTGGCTTTGAATCAGGCTCTAGAGAGATTAGTTTTGAAGTGAAAGGCAAGGTTGCAAAAGCAGAAGTAGACGATTTAAATAATGATGGGTTTCCCGATATGGTTATCTACCTCTATACAGGTGTTGGCAATCTTTTTGGAAATGTAATTGGAATAATGTCGAATAGTAATACCGATATGCGACCAGTTATTTTTCCAGATATAATGGACGATCCAAAATTAAAGATTGGTTACAAGGGGTACGATGAATTTTATTTAGTGGAAGGAAGTTTAATGCGCAAATTTCCCATTTATCAAACAATAGATAGTACACAGTCAGTTCCCTCTGGATCTGTTAGACAAATTCAATACCGCGTAGTTCCTGGCGAAAGAGAATCCATGAAGTTTAAAGTGGTAAGAAGTTATGAGGTTAAAAAAGCCCAATAACTATTCAAAGAAAATATTAGATCTTAAAAAAATATATATGCAAAAGTTGCTATTAGTGTTAGCTGTTTTATTGGGTGTTCAATGTTTTTCTGAACAGTCTTTTGCTCAAACAAATAAAGTAACACTTCCAACGGGTTGGACTTTGTCGCCAGTAGGTAGAAGTTTGCCACTAGGAGATCTGCCATTGAATATTGCTGTGAGTCATTCAAAAAAACTAATGGCCGTAACCAATAATGGACAAGGTGTTCAAAGCATTCAATTGATTGATCCTATTTCAGAAAAATTATTAGATAGTGTAGTCATTCCAAAAAGTTGGTACGGCTTAACTTTTAGTGCCGATGAAAAACATTTGTATGCTGCTGCAGGAAATGATAATTGGATTAATGATTATGCTATTGAGCAAAATAAATTAATTCTAAAAGATTCTATTGTACTAGGAAAAAAATGGCCCAATAAAATTTCACCAACAGGTATTGTTGTTGATGATGCTAAAAAAATCATGTACGTAGTTACTAAAGACAATAATTCTTTGTACATAGTAGATATGACAACTAAAAACTTTACAAAGTATGCATTGGGTGCAGAAGCTTATGCTTGTGTGTTGTCGCCAGATAAAAAATCATTGTATATCAGTTGTTGGGGTTGCGATAAATTATATGTTTTTGACACAGAGAAAAAAAATATAAGTGTTGAAATTCCGGTTGGCGATAACCCTAATGAAATTATTTTGAATAAAAAAGGTACTTGGGCATTTGTGGCCAATTCAAATGACAATTCAGTTTCTGTAATTGATTTAAAAACCAATAAAGTTGTTGAAGTATTAAATGCTGCTTTGTTTCCTGATGCCCCAAATGGCTCTACTACCAATGGTTTGGCGCTAAGTGCCGATGAAAAAACATTGTATATTGCTAATGCCGATAATAACTGTTTAGCTGTATTTGATGTGCAAGTTCCTGGTGCAAGTAAAAGCAAGGGATTCATTCCTGTAGGTTGGTATCCAACAAATGTAAAAGTGATTGGTAAAAAAATATTTGTATCAAATGGCAAAGGATTTTCTTCTATGGCAAATCCTTATGGGCCCAATCCGGTTGGTAGTAAACAAGCAGTGAATTACCAACAAGGCGATATTAATAAACCAAAAGAGGTACAATACATTGCTGGTTTATTTAAGGGAACCCTTAGTATCATTGACGTTCCAACCAATGCGCAATTGGCCACTTATTCTGCTATGGTGTATCAAAACACACCCTATACCAAACTAAAAGAATTGAATGCAGAAGGTGAAATTGGCAATGCAATTCCTTCAAAAGTAGGCGATAAGAGTCCTATTAAATATGTGTTTTATGTGATTAAAGAAAATAGAACCTACGACCAAGTGTTAGGCGATATGAAGGAAGGAAATGGAGATCCTAGTTTGGTTTTATTTGGTGAGCATGTTACACCAAACCAACACGCCCTTTCAAAAGAGTTTGTATTATTAGATAATTTTTATGTGAACGGAGAAGTTAGTGCCGATGGTCATAATTGGTCTACAGGTGCTTATGCTACAGACTATTTAGAAAAGAATTGGGTAGTTAGTTATGGTGGTCGTGGTGGTAGTTATGACGCCGAAGGAAATCGTTTAGTAGCCAATAACAAAGGTGGTTTTATTTGGGATCATTGTAAAAAAGCAGGTGTGAGTTATAGAACTTATGGCGAGTTTGCAGACAATTACAAAGCCAATATTCCGGTACTAAAAAATCATTTGTGTACTTATTTTACAGGCTTTACAGGGCTTGTAGCAGACACCACTCGTTTTAGCCAATGGAAAAGAGACTTCGATTCTTTATTAGCAAAAGCTGCAGTGCCTCAATTTAATAGCATTAGATTTAGCAACGACCATACCGAAGGATTAAGAAAAGGCCGACCTACTCCTTATGCGCATGTGGCAGATAATGATTTAGCTGTTGGTCTTTTTGTAGAATACTTAAGTAAGAGCCCTATTTGGAATGAAACTGCTATTTTTATTTTAGAAGATGATGCTCAAAATGGTGCCGATCATGTTGATGCACACCGAAGCACTGCTTATGTTGCTGGTGGTTTTGTAAAAAGAAATTTTGTTGACCATACCATGTATTCAACTGCATCAATGTTACGTACCATGGAATTAATTTTGGGCATTCCCCCAATGAGCCAATACGATGCTGCTGCTACACCAATGTGGCGTTCATTTTCAAGTACGGTTCAACCAAAAGGATTTGTATCAAAAAATAATTTGGTTAATTTAAACGATAAAAATACCGCCATGAATGAATGGCAAAGACGATCAGAAAAATTTGATTTAGCCAAAGAAGATGCGGTGCCAGATTTAGAATTCAACCGCGTTTTATGGTATGGATTAAAAGGAGATAACACACCATTCCCTGGTCCAAAACGTGCAGCATTTTTCAAACAAACAAAAACACTCGATAAAGATTAGTTTATCGGCCCGATAAAATAACCAATTTGGTCATCATTTTTTCTTGGCCTAATTCGTCTCTTACTAGCACTAAATAAACCCCACTTGCAACCTTATTGCCAAGGTAGTTTTTGCCGTCCCAAATGGCCTGGCCACCAAGTGCACGTGTTTGAAAAACGAGCTGTCCACTCAGTTCAGCAATTTTAACAAGTGCATTGTTACTAAGTCCTCTAATTGCAATCGTGCCGTTGTAATTTGGCAATACAGGATTGGGGAAAACCAAAATATTATTGTTAGATACCGAAGGTTCGGTGGCAGTGCTTCTAAAACTACAAATGCCATAATTCGTTGCAAAAAACACTTCTCCATTAATTGGGTTTATGGCAATTCTTTTTACATCATTGCCTAGTAAGGGGCTATTGTTTTCTGTAAACTGGTAAATGATTTTATCTCCATCTGGCGAAATTAACCAAACCCCATTTTTTGTTCCAACCCATTTTCTATTGGCGCCATCCACCGCAATGCATTGTACAATTTCATTATGAAATAATAGCCCTGCAAAACGGTCTTGTTGTACAATTGGCAAGAGCGCCTCGCAACTACTACCAGAAAAAGCTTCACTAGCACACTGAATAATGCCTATCCCATTATTAGTACCTATCCAAATAGATCCATTTTTATCTTTTGCCAAACACAATACGGTATTGCTTGGCAAGTTTCCATTTCCTGAACCAGCTAAATAATTTTTCCATTTATCATCGGTTGTAGCTAGTATATTATTGCCATGATTATAACAAAAAATACCATTGCCTTTAGGGCTCACAATCCATAATTGGTTGGCATCATCAATTACTATTTGACTTACCGCATTTTCGGTATGTGAAAATGGAATGGAGAAAGCGCCCCATGTACTATCTTTTAATCGTACCTGTAAATTTTTTGCTGCACCATAATTACTGATCCATAAATTATTGTCTTGGTCAAATGCAAGGCCACTAATACGGTAACTAGTAGGATCGCCAAGTGCAGCTTGAAGCGTAGTATTCTTTTGTTTATAAATACGAATATTTTCTCCAGCTTTATTAATTAAACCACCCCCATAACTACCCGCCCAAATGCTCTGATTAGAGGGGTCAACTGCTAACGTAATAAAGTCAAAAACAGAATCTAATTGCGGGCTGTTATAATAATTAGTATTGCTCCAATTTTCATCGGCATATTTATAAAATCCATCTCTATTATACTGATAATTCCATGCATCATTAATACTACCTGCTGCAGCATATAAAGTTGATTGACTAAACACCATATCGCCACTTGCCATTCCTTGTGGTCCATTTGGAATAAACTGTTCAACAGCATTATTAAACAACGAAAGGCCACCATATAAATCAGCTATCCAAATATTGCTTCCATCTTTCAGCGCATTTTTTGGATACGAAATAACGCCAGGTTTAGAAACTGTTTGATTGATACTACTATTTTCATCCATTACTAATACGCGTGCTGCGCCACTAGATTTTCGTTGGCTAATTTGTAAATAATTTCCAGAACTATTGGTATTAATAATTGGCCATGTTGGATCTGTATATAATAATGTCCATTGGCCATTTTTTTGAATAAATAAGGAATCATTTTTTTGAATCACTATATTTTTATTCAAAACCAATACTTGCTGAACCGCACCCATACTTAGTCCACTATTTCCATTCATTAATTGCCAACTACTAAAGTTTGAAATTGTTGCCGATTTGGCATCTGCCTTTTTTAGTCCTTCTTGTGTTGCGGCATAAAAAAAACTGCCATCGCTAGTAAAAGCATTGATATTAATTTGTGCACCATTGTTTCCAATAAACCAAGTGTCTTTAATTTCATATTTGTTAAGGTCTGCTACAATTACACCCAATCCTGTAGACAAATAAGCGAAGCCATTGGCGCAATAAATTTGGTTGATGGTTTTATTTCCAGCTATCCCCGATCTTTTTATATCCCCTATATTTTTTACAAGGCCATCCTTAAGTACATCAAGATTGGCATTATTGTAGCCAATAACTAGTTGTTGTGTAGTAGCGTCATATTCAAATGCTTTTACACCAATATCATTTAATCCTGTGATTTTACTGTAACGAGTAATTCCATCTGTAGCATCCACCGAAAAAACAGCATTTTGGCTTGCACAGTATAGTTTATTGCCCTTAACTACTTGAATTGCTTGTTGATACGACAAGTGTTCCCTCCAGTTTCCAATTGGGTTTAAAGGATTTTGGGCAACTACACTGGTAATAATTATGCAAAAACAGAACAATAGGCCTAGTTTAAGGCTTAAATAGTTCAAAAATTGCCAAAAATGCTTAGTAAATTGCAGTAGACTATTACGGAACATTCAATAAAGTTAGGGATTGCCACAAAACCTTGTAGGGATTTTAACCTTATCCCTACAAAAAATGTATGAAATTTGTTACAAGGTTCAAATGTGGAACTTTTATCTTTGTTTATATAAATTGATTAGAGAAGTATTTTACATAAAAAATAAGATAATATCCCCCCCGGATCTTATTTTAAACTTTTTACTAGTCAGATGGCCTATAATAAAAGTCTTTTTTTAGGAAGCTAACCAAAAAATTGATTAGGTCAGAAATTAGTGAATTAATGGAAAAGCAATTAGGGGTGCTCTCCATTAATATTATAATCCTCTCCTTTCTAGGAGAGGATTTTTTTATGCCTATACCTCAACCTATACCTCAACCTATACCACAACCTATACCTGAAGGCTTTTATTCTTATGATTCATTCATTATAGAACCCTACATTTTTAAATTTCTATCAGTTTGTTTCGAATAGCAAACATGGCTAATCCAGTTCTAGTTTTTATAAGTAATTTTTTAAAAAGGTTATCTCTATAAGTATCAATGGTCCTAGGACTTAAATTCATTTCTTCTGCTATTTCTTTATACGTTTTGTCGGTACACACATGATGTAGAAAACTGAGCTCATTAATAGAGAGTTGGTGTATAGGAGAAATTGAAATATCAGCACTATCAGACTTATTTATATAGTGAATCATTCTATTACTTACCAGTTCATTAATAAAGTAACCTTTATCTCTAATAGCATTCAATGCTCTTTTAAAATCTTTTGGATTACTGTCTTTTAATATATATCCACGTGCGCCATTTTTTAGCATCCTAATAATGGCGCCGTCATTTTCAAGCATGGTTAATACCAACACTTTTGTGTCGAGTAAATTTAATTTAACCCATGCCGCAGTTTCATATCCATCCATAATTGGCATAGTAATATCCATTAGTATAATATCTGGTGGCGGGTTTGATTTTAAATAATTGGTTAAAGATTTGCCATTCTCTAGTGCTGCTATTACTTGGTATTCTTCAAAATCATTGATAATAGCGCATAGTCCAGTACGGAGTAATTCGTGGTCGTCAACAATTGCAATAGTGGTCATAATAGTGGGGTTATTTTTTAATTTCAATAAAAATATTGGTGCCTATTGGTTCCCTTGATTTTATAGTTACAGTAGTATCGATCATTTTTGCTCTTGAAAAAATATGCCTCAATCCAATACCTTTTTTTTGGTTTAGTACAGTAGAAGTATCAAAACCATCTCCGTTATCTGAAATAAGGATTAAATATTTTTGAGGCTCTATCATTTTTATTGTGATAATAATATGTGTTGCATTAGCATGCTTGAGAATATTATTTAATAATTCTTGCACCATTCGATAAAGAATTAGGCTTTTATCATTGGTAACAAAATCTAATATAGAGTGGTCTGCTATTAATTCTGTTGTAAATTTTCCTGTTTTTTCAATTTGTTGCAGGAGTTGATTAAGGGCTTCTATTATTCCGAATTCTAATAGATTTGAGCTATTTAAATTATGACTTAAATGGCGCAAATCATTAATAGCCTTGCCTAATAGGCTATCTATTTTACTCAATATTTCTGATGGGCTTTTTTCTGCAAGTATGTTTAAATTTATTCGAGTTAAACTTAAAATTTGTCCAATATTATCGTGAATCTCGCCGCTGATATAATTCATTGTATTTTCTTGAATTTCTATTTGTGCTTGTAACATTGTTTGATCGAATTGGTGTTTCATTTCTTCTTTTTCTAACTTATTTTTTCTTTGCTTTTGATAAAACATAAAAACGAGTAGCAAATAAAAAATGCCAATCAGTAAAAAGAAAAGCGTTGCAATTACAATGGTAAGTAATAGGTCTTCTTGTTTTTGTTGCATAAAATAAATGAAATACTAAATGAAGAATATAGCACCATATTTAAGCCTCTAGTAATTAATAGGTAGAGGTTATTGCCAGGCGACAATAAATTATTGTTTAGCATGTATTCAAATAATGAGTTAATTATTACAGATCCTAAATAAAAAAGAAAAATGCCAATACAAATCCAAAAAAAAGGTTGTTTAAAGAGGTTTTCATTATGTGCATCTGTAATAATTAGTTCATATAGATAAACACAACAGAAAATCACCATAAAAAAGGAACCGAACAAAAGTGTATAGGTATGAAAATGTGCTGTTCCTTGCAGGTAGCGGTAATTAAGAATTGATATAATTATCAATAATGGAATAAAGTAGGTAGCAATTTTTTTTAAAGTAGCATTTTTAAAATTTATTGAAAACAGATAGGCATAGAAAACAAGTTCAATGGTTGTAAATAGATTAAATATCCAATAGTTTTTATTGGCTATTTGAAAGAAATGGTAACACCACCCAACAAACTCAATTAGTACCGTTAAAAATAAGAATGGTACGAATAATAAAATGGAAGCATTTTTTAGGTGCCTAAAAAATAGTATAGATAGTATAAAACTTAAAAATTCAAAATAAAAATCTAATGACATAAGTTTTAATTAAGGGTATAGTTGGCCATGATTTAAATATTCTAAACAATCATTTGTTGTTTTTGAATGAATCATTTCTGTTGCATGGTTGTTTTGAAAAGAAAGATTCCCACTAAAAAAAATAGTGTTTCTGCCAATTTTATTAGGGTCTGTACTTGTTTGTTCAGAGTATTGACCAAAGTTTACATAGACTTCTTCTTGCTGGTATTTACTTGACAGCATATTTAAATAAGTCATAAGATCTTTAATCTTAAAACTTACATATTGTGTTTGTGTTTCATTTTGCTGACTTTGTTGAAAGGCCTTATATAAAGCAGCTGCGTCTGATTGATTAATCAAACCAAATGGTTTTAGTGGCGTTCCATAATTAGTGGCGTTTTCTGCAATATTGAATGATTGTGTTGCAAAAGGAATTTCTGATTTTTTTTCACAACCAGCAATACCCAAGCAAAAGCAAATACTGATTATTAAATGAGAAATTATTTTCTTGATTTTTAGCATCGTAATGGCATTTAATATTCTAAGATATTAGTTAATTACATATTTAAATTAATCTAATTTGATTAATTAGAAAAATAAATTGACAAAAAAGTTATATTAAATTGATTTACAGCGAGTTTTAACTAAAAAATATTTAATTAAATCGTAAAAAAGACGAATTAGAGATACTTATATTTTTTTACTAATTAGTAGTTGCTTGTTGGTTGAGGTAATTAGTAATGGTTTTAAAGTTAACTATTGCTATAACCAATAGCAATAATAGGGCTGTAAATAAAGTATAAAAAGAAGGGAATGAGCCAATAAATATTTGTTTTTGCGCTAACCAATTTCCTAGAAAAAATTGTCCAATTCCTATAGCAATAAAAGCAATAAAAACGATGATAATATTGGGTGGAAAAAATCGCTTCATTAAAAAAACACGTAATTGTTTTGGCGAAGCTCCTAACACTACCAACAATTGAATTTCATCTTTACAAGAAGCGATGGTTAATTGAATGAATAGTGTAAATATTAGCAGTGCAAATGCTAGTAGAAGTACCCCAGTAATTGCAGAAATGTTTACCACATATCCAACAATTTGTCGGTACCTACTAAAGCGCGTTTTTTCGGCATCTGTAATTAATCCGTTCGACTGAAGGTATTTTTTAAGTTCGGGATTGCCTGGGTCTTTTGTGCGCACAACAACTCTTGAAGGTTTGTTGTTGCCATCTTTTGGGGCAAAGTATTTATTAGCCCAGTCCATAAAGTTTTGGGGTACCATCATTGATGAAATACGATTACTTAAACCAACCACCCTTCCTTTCATTTCATAAGGAGTTCCATTGCCTTGTATGGTCACTTTAAACACCACCATCTTAACCACTTGTGGTGTTAACTGCGGTAAGTTTTGCGAAAATGAAAATTGAAAATTATAAAAATCTAAAAATTGATTTGGAACAATAATTGGTAGAAATGCCGATGTTTCATCCCATTGCCAATCTTTATTATTAATGTCAATGAATTCTGCTGGTACACTCTCAAAAGCAATATCTGTATAAAATGGAAATCGCTCACTATTGCTTTGAATAGATGCTTTAAACCTGCTTGGTGTTAAACTTCCAACAGATTCAAAAAAAGGTTGTGCTTTAATATTGGCAATCTCTTTTTCCGACAAACTACTTGCACCTACTGTTTCGTTGGTGAGTTCTTTATTTAATACCAAAAAATTAGCAACACTATCTTGGTTGTTTTTTCCGTTTAACAGTTGGTAATAATTTACTTGCAATTGAACTGCCATCAATAATAAAACAATGGCTACCGATAAACCAACCAATGCCATTACAAATCGTGCTTGACCTGCACTATTGTGAATGAGCTTATGGAGTAATCGGTTTAGTTGATTCATTTAAAGAAAGTATTGATGGGTATAAATAAAGTGGTTGTCTGCTTCTAAGTCTGCAATGATTAATCCAGCTTTTTGTGCCTTACATTCACTATCAATCAATGCTACAGCTTTTGCAATATTGCTATCGTCTAAATGGCTAAAAGGCTCATCCATCATAAGCCACTTAAAGGGTTGTACCAATGCCCTTAAAATAGCTATTCGTTGTTGTTCTCCAAAACTGCAAGTACCTGTTTTTTGTTGTAATAATTGGGTAATACCAAGTTCCTCAGCCATCCATTCAATTTTTTCTTTTGAACAGTAATTGGGAGATAGCAAACGTTTCAGCTCAATATTTTCAAAGGCCAATAAATTAGGAAACAAACGTAGGTTTTGAAATACCACACTTAATTTATTTTGCCGCATTTTAGATAACTCATCTACAGAAATTTCTGGTAATGATTTTTCATCCATTAAAATAGTACCAGTATAGTCTTTTCTAATGCTATAAAGGGTATTTAATAAAGTAGTTTTTCCTGTTCCGCTAGGAGCTTGAATTTTAATGTACTCGCCAGGCAATAAAGTTAAATTTGTATTCCACACATTCGATGTTTTGTGCAACAAACGGTCTTTTAGCACAAAGGGAACAACTTGCTTTAACTCAATACGCATGGCTATAAATTGAATCCAATTAATTGGTTCTAATAATGGATGGGGCTCCTGAAATAAATTTATCTTCTAAAGCCCTGTCTGCTTTTGCAGCTTCACGCATATCTGTTACTATATCTGAAAACAAAGCAGCAAGTGTTACAAGGCTATTTTGTTTTTGATTATTTAATCGAATTTCAAATTTGCCATTTACTGATTTACCATCGAAATTTTCAGAACTAGCCATCAAGTCTTTGAAAGTGTTTTTAGCAGTAATCATAGAGTTTTTAAATCCTCCATTAGCCCTTGGTAAATAACTAGCAATGGTGTTTGCAATATCAAAATAGGCTACAGTTGATTTCCCTTTAAATTGATTGAGTGCGTCATTACTTATAACAGCTTTATTTTTATTTGATATGTATTGCGCATAAGTTAATGAGTCGCTAGCAACAATAAAGTTCTTTTCATCTGCCACTAAATACATTCCTAAAAACGATAATAATTTGCCGGCTTTAAAACTGTTGCCAGTTTTGGTAACATAACCAAGTTCGGCAGCTTTATTCATAATTTTTGTAAAACTTACAGGATCTCCAACGGGCGCATTAAAAACCATTTTTCCAAAAGAACTGATATTAAATTGGCCGGTATTTTTTAAATCTGTTTTATGATTTTCAGGTCTGCCTAAATCAGATATTACAACTGCAATATCTCCTTTTAAACATTTGTATAATTCTTGAGCACTAAATCCTGTTTTTTCCATAAATCCATTCACCAAATTGTCTACTTCTAATTCTTTTAGTAGGCCGCCAAATATTTCTGGATTAAAGGAGGCTAGCATAATCAAATTAATATTCTCAGAAGGATAGTGGTCAATTAAAGAAAGGTTTACAGTTGGTCCTGCATATTTCTTTAAAATAGAACTTAATAATGGATTGGTATAAGAACGTGTGGTAGCCACTATTTTACCATCTTCAAAATTTAAAGAAGCAGCTAGGTAATTGTCTTTTAATAGTTCTTCTAATTTAGGCAATTGTAAAGGCATGCCACTTAATAAATTCAATGTGTTGTTTGAGGTTGTAAAAGCAAATCCATCCGATTTTGTTTTTACCAAATCAACAAATGCACTATTACTTACAATTGATTCAGATTCTTTTAAATGATAATAACGATCAACTTCTTTTTTTAATTCTGCAGCAACACTTGCTTTTTCTGGCACAATAAACTTCATAGCAACTGTATCATAAACAGGTACTATATTTCGTTCATACCTTGTGGCAATAACCGTTTTTTCATCCCAAGAAATCATACTGCCATCACTATTCATTAAGTATGAATAATTTGATTCGCGTTCAATTTTTTTAGTAGAAAAATCCGCTTGTTTAACCAAGTATGCTTCAAATGTTTTGGCATCTTTTAAACGCCCCATCAGGTTAAACACATTTGCTTGACTGGTATTCGGCAAAACTTTATTTAGTACAAAAATGTAAAGTTTTTCATTCCAGTTAAAACCAGAACTATCCCTTAATGAAAAGAACTTTGCTTTATTTACAAGATCTTCTGCATCTGTTTTAAAAAGTTTATTAATTAGGGTATCTACATTAATCCCTGCTTTCTCCAATTTATCAGCCATATTCTTTGGATCTACAGCAATTACAGCAGTAATATCTTTAGGAATATATTTTGTGTTTTTTACACTATTATTTGTACAAGCGTTCAATAAAATTGCTACGATTACAATGCTAATAAATTGACTAAAATTGGTTTTCATAAAAATACTTTAACAGGTTAAGGCTTCTAAGATACCTGATACAGATACTATTCTAGAAACAATGGTACTTACCTCTGTATAGACTGATAAACGGCTTCCTGGATGGTTGGTCGAACGTTCATTGTACTAATTTTGTTATTGTTTCTAGTAGGGGTAACTCTATTCGATAGAAAAATATAGATTAATTTATCTTTTGGATCAACCCAAACACAGGTGCCAGTAAAACCAGTATGGCCAAATGTTTCGGCCGACACACTCGCACTAGGATAGGGCTCTTTTCTTGTTGCATTGTCTTTTTCTGGCTTGTCGAATCCTAGTCCTCTTCTGCTAATATCACTATTGTAAGCTGTGAATTGGTCAATGGTTGATTTTTTTAACAACCGTATACCATTTAAGGTTCCTCCGTTTAAAAGCATTTGATACAATTTTGCTAGGTCATAGGCATTGCTAAATAATCCTGCATGTCCTGCTACTCCACCAAACATTGCAGCACCTTCGTCGTGGACGTCTCCGCGAAGTAATTGTTGTCTAAAATGTTTTTCATCTTCTGTTGGAACAATATTTCCCAATGCCATTCTTTCTCTTGGCTTAAATCCAGTAGTAGTCATTTGAAGTGGTTCGTAAAAATTAACGCGCGCATAATCATTCAAAGGCAATCCACTAACTGCTTCTACTATTTTTCCAAGGAAAATAAAATCATTATCACTATACACATAATGGCCTGCTGGGGTGAGTTTGCTTTTTAGAATGCGTTGATACAAACTGTCTTGCCAGTCGTTGCGTACATAAATATCTTCGGCAACCCTAAATTGATGGGTAGCGTCTTTTTGTTTGCTAAAGTATTCGGGTTTCGGTATGCCAGTTGCTGTATCAATTACCTCTCTGTAAAAAGGAATAAAAGGATTTAATCCAGCTTGGTGTAATAAAATGTCTTTTAGTTTTAACGATGCTTTGTCTGACCCTCTAACCCAAGGCAAATAATCGCCCAAAGTTTTTTGCAAATCTATTTTTCCTTCCTCCAATAATTTCATAATAGAAACGGTTGTGGCGGATACTTTTGTAACCGATGCAAGGTCATAAACCATATCAATACTAATGGGTTCTTTTCTGTCGAAATTGGTGTAGCCAAATGCTTTATTGTAGGCTATTTTACCATCTTTTGCAACTAGTACAACACAACCAGGCATGGCTCCTTTGGCAATTGCATTAATGGCTATACCTTCAATTTTATTTAAGCCCTCAGTGCTTAAACCAATATCTTCTGGAAGCACTTTAGGAAAGAAATTATTGTATACAATGCCATCGCCAAATTGAAAATTATCACAAACAGTTACAGGTAGTTTTCCTTTCGCACTGATTTTACCTTGCAATAAATCTGCTGCTGCTAATTGGGTGGTATTGTCGTCTTCATAACAGGCTACTAAATTAGTTGCAGTACACAAATATTTTATAGCATAAGGATTGCCAAACACAAAATTGATAACGGGTAGTTTTTGCAATTTTGCCAATAAATCAATCGTTGATTCAGAAAGTCCATAATTCCCAGCAGGTCGTCTGCTAAAATTGTGAAGGCCTAGTACGATTGCATCATAGCCAGACAACGCTTTAATAATACTATCTTTTTTTGCTTCGGTATCTTTATTGTTCCAAAAAATAACAGTGGCTTGAAAATCTTGTACAAGCCTATCTGCAAACACATTATTTTTATCAATACCAATTCCTAAATAAGCTATTTTTTTTGCTTGTAGCGGCAGTAAGTTTTTATTGGTTTGTTTGAATTGTCGTGTTTTGGTTCGTTTGACAATGTCGCAGCGCTTGCGCCCCGCCGCTGCTTGATTTGGGCAAGGGCAAGATGTCATCATCATCGTCATCTGGCGTTAAACAGAAAAAGCTGTCCAAGGCGGAACGCAAGAGCAGCAAAACGAACAATGTCGCCGCCGCCGCCGCCGCAGCAGCTGCTGATGATGATGGTGCTGGCAAGTCTAAGGCCAAAAAGTCCAAAGACAAAAAAGAAAAGCGCAATGCTGCCGCTGCTGCTGCTGCTGCCGCTGCTGCTGAAATTTCTCGTGACAAGAAGAAAAAAGACAA
>CAIKZP010000103.1 GCA_903831935.1 uncultured Bacteroidota bacterium
CAACGCAAAATAGATACACTTTATATTTTTTTATAATTTGTTTTATTGGTTTCACAACGCTTCATGATTTTGTAATTATCAAATATTTGCCTTCAATTTGTGAAATATTAATAACAAATAAAAATCTATACAATGTTTTTACTAGCCACTCAAATTGCTAATAATTCTTTAAACGAAAGTCCATTAGTAATTGTTGGAATTACCGCTTGTGTTATTTCCATCGTTTTATTATTATGGAAAAACGAAGCAAAAGCTTCTATTTAAAATATACGCTTAGCCATATTTTATTAGCAACCCATGAGGTTGCTTTTTTTTGCATATAATAAAAAAAATAGCATTTATCATAAATTGTACCTAAGTTAGAAAAATGAAATGGCTTAAAGACCTAATTAGAATCATCTATAATTTATATGCGTTTGCAATTTTTATCGTACTCACATTTTTCTTCTTTCCATTTGTGATGCTTTCACTCCTATTTGGCAAAGTAACTGGCGGCAATATCATCTATCAAATATGTAAACTTTGGGCTGGTATATGGTATTTTTTTATTGGCATACAACACAAAGAGATTTATGAGCACCCACATGATAACGCTAAACAATATATATACGTAGCCAATCATATTTCATATATAGATATCCCGCCTATATTACTCATTATACGTAACCCCATGCGAATCTTGGGTAAATACGAAACAGTTAAAATACCTGTGTTTGGATGGATTTATAAGGCTGCAGTAATATTAGTAGATAGACGCGACGCTAGTACCCGGGCAAAGAGCGTTCGAGCCTTAAAAGCCGCTATTAACAATAATATTTCCATATTTATATATCCTGAAGGCACTTTTAACGAAACTGCCGCTCCACTAAAATCATTTTTTGATGGTGCATTTAGAATTGCCATTGAAACACAAACCCCTATCAAGCCATTAATATTGGTTGATACCCTCGAACGTTTACATTATAACTCTATATTTTCGTTAACTCCAGGCAAAAGCAGGGTTGTTTATTTAGAAGAAATTGATGTTGCAGGATTAACACTACAAGACATTTCAGTATTAAAAGAAAAAGTTTTTAATATAATGGATGCTGGTTTACGCAGATATCGCGAATATCCTTCTATTTAAACCGAAAGCAACTTATCTTAGCCATATTAGAATCATGGCCAGTCAAACTCATATAAATAGCTTCACTTTCAATGCAAATCAACCAACTGTTTTTGCAGAGGTGATTATTCCTTTGGCTTTACCCAAAAACTATACCTGGTCTGTTCCATTTGAATTTCAAAATGCCATACAAATAGGTATTCGTGTAGAAGTTGTTTTGGGAAAACACAAAAAATATGCAGGGATAGTTAAGCGGATTTTTAATAAGCCTCCAGAAGGTTTTAACCCCAAACCACTTTTAAACTTATTAGACTCAGAACCTTTGGTGCATCCCGAACAATTACAATTATGGGAATGGATGGCAAAATATTATCTATGCACTGAAGGCGATGTTATGCAGGCTGCTGTGCCCGCTAATTTAAAATTATCAAGCGAGAGTATCTTAATATGGAATGAGGAAAGAGAAGAGGGTTTATTTGACTTAAATGACGATGAATATATTGTTGCAGAAGCACTTGAATTAAAAAAAGAATTGCGTTTATCTGAAGTACAACAATTGCTCGACAGCTCTCATGTTTATCCTATTATAAAAAAATTAATAGACAAAAATATTTGTTATGTTTGGGAAGAACTTAAGCAGAAATACCAAGTAAAAAAACAAACCTATGTTTTGTTACATACTAATTATTTTGCTGAAGAAAAATTAGCGGAACTACTTAACAATTTTACTAAGGCACCCAAACAAATGGAATTGCTTTTAGCCTATTTACATTTATTAAAAACTGAAGGTGAAGTATCACAACCTGAACTTTTAAAAAAATCGAACGCCTCTCCTGCTCAACTAAAAGCATTGGTAGAAAAAGGAATTCTATTATTAGAAAAAAGAGCCGTTGACCGCTTACCTCAATTAGCAAAAAACAATACCCTTAATTTTAATTTATCTGATGCACAACAAAACGCGTTAAATGAAATAAGTGATTGTTTTACAAAAAAAGATGTGTGTCTACTACATGGTGTAACTGCTAGCGGTAAAACCCAACTTTATATCCATTTAATTGAACAAGCAATTAAAGAAGGAAATCAGGTATTGTATTTACTACCAGAAATTGCGTTAACCTCTCAAATAATACGTCGACTACAATTACATTTCGGCGGAAATATTGGCATTTATCATTCTAAGTTCAACGCAAATGAACGCGTAGAAATTTGGAATAAAATTAAAACAGGTGAGCTAAAAGCTGTTCTAGGCGCGCGTTCTGCGCTGTTATTACCATTTAATAACCTTAAACTTATAATAGCAGACGAAGAGCACGACAGTTCTTATAAACAACAAGACCCTGCACCTAGGTATCATGCACGTGATGCAGCAATTTATTATGCAAGTTTGTTCAAATCAAAAATATTATTAGGTAGTGCCACACCAAGTATTGAAACTTATTTCAATTGCATTCAAGGTAAATATGGACTAGTAAAACTTACTGAACGTTTTGGTGAGGCTCAACTGCCTTCAATGGA
>CAIKZP010000104.1 GCA_903831935.1 uncultured Bacteroidota bacterium
AAAAAGGTCTTTTTTATTCTATTTTTTACCAAAAAACGTTAAATCATAGTAAATAAACAGATGATTCAATTGTTGAAAAACACATCAAAACATGGGGTTTGATGATAAATATAAATACACTAAAAATCAAATTAGAAAATAAAAAACTAACTAATAACAGTATTAAAAAACATAAAAAGAGGCAGTAACAAATGAATGTTACTGCCTCTTTTTATGTTTTTTCAATTGATAATTGAATATAAATTAGAATTTGTAAACAGCTGCCAAAATAAATCCTGTGGTACCAGTGGTTGCAGCGCCTGTTCCTTTAAAGAAAATAGGATTACTTCCATTGTCTAAACGAAGTTCAGGCATGATAGTAAGGTTATCAATTTTGATATTTGCAGTAAGTGTGGTTGCAAAAACAGAAGAACCAAATGCACCTGCAGAAACTGATTTTTTATCATCAAAATATTCGCCACGAAGTGTTAAGCCGAAACAACTTGTTGGATCGAAATTTAAATACAATGCATTGCTAGACCAATTTTTGCTAACGCCATTTGTTTTTGTTGTAGCGATTGTTCCATCGTAATTAATACTAAACTGAGAACTCAAAACACCATTTAATACAAGGTCTATTTGATTGAACCCTGCTTTTGTACCAGTTACACCACCTTGATAATTTAAATATAATTTGAACTTATCTGATTTAGATGCAGTACTAAATTGTGCAAGTGCTACTTTGTTTCCAGATGTGGTAGTAGAATAGTCTGTTGGATTAGCAACACCTAACATTAAAGCGCTTTTGCCTCCTAAAGAAATGTCGGCCTTTAAACCAGTATGAAAAAATGGACCATAAGAAAATCCATAAGACATACTGTAATTTCTATTAGCATAAGCATCTAATAGTTCATATCCAACATGGGTTGCCCATTTACCCATGGTTAGTTTAAATTTATCACTTAGTGCATAGCTAATAGTTAATTGTTTAACAGCTACTAATGTACTTGCATCATTGTAAGAAAATTCTTGTGCGCGTTTGCCAAATCCAAGATCGGCTGTTGCAGAAACCTTTCCTACTGAATGGTCTATTTTAACTGAAGCCATGCCCAATTCAAAAGAACTCTGTGAATTGGTAAAACTTGTTAAATTGTTTGTTTTTCCTGATGGGTCTGCAAAATTGTAACGATAATAGCCATCAACAGAACCAGTAAAGGTTGTGGTTGCTTTTTTAGTTGAATCTGTTTGTGCATTTGCTGAAATAAAGCTTGCGCATACGATGGTTACTGCTAGAATTTTCTTTAACATTGCTATTGGTTTTATGATTAATAAATGGGTACAGTCACTAAACTTGGTCAGAAGTTTAGTATATGACTGTACCTTATTTTTTTTTAACTAAGCTAATTCTGGTCTTCTACCATATTTTTCGTTGTGTTGAGAAGCATCTAATCCTAGTGTTTCATCTTCTATACTAACACGTAATGGCAATACAATATCAATGAATTTGAAAATCAATAAAGAAACAGTAAAGCTGTAGGCTACTACTATTGCTAACGCTTTTAATTGAATAAAGAAGAAACTAGGGTTGCCATAAAGTAAACCATCATTTCCGCCACCATTTACATTTTTGGTAGCGAAAATTCCGGTCATTATCATACCAACCATTCCTCCTAAACCATGACATGGAAATACATCTAGTGTATCGTCAAGACTTGATTTTGCTTTGTAATGAACAGCCATGTTTGAAATAATGGCCGCAATAAATCCTATGAAAATACTTTGAGGAATTGCTACAAAACCAGCTGCTGGTGTAATGGCAACTAAGCCAACTACTGCTCCAATACAAAAACCTAATACAGATGGTTTTTTTCCACGTAATACATCAAAAAACATCCAAGATAAACCTGCCGCAGCAGCTGCTGTGTTTGTTGTTGCAAAAGCAGATACAGCCAATGCGTTTGCTGCTCCAGCAGAACCTGCATTAAAACCAAACCAACCAAACCATAGTAATCCTGTTCCAATTAATACATATGGAATATTTGCTGGTGGAATTTCTTGTTGTTCAATATGAGATTGACGACGCTTTAATACAAGTGCTCCTGCTAATGCAGCACATCCTGCTGATATATGAACTACAGTTCCGCCAGCAAAATCTAAAGCACCCATTTTAAATAGGAATCCTTCTGGATGCCATGTCCAATGTGCAATTGGAGCATAAACTAATAAACTGAATAATAATATAAACAAAGTGTATGATGTAAAGCGAACACGTTCCGCAACTGCACCTACCACCAATCCTGGCGTAATAATGGCAAACATTAATTGAAATAATGCAAACAAACTCAATGGGATAGTGGGAGCTAAACTCCATGGAGCGCCAGATGCAACTCCTTTAAACATAAAATGTGTAGCAGGGTTTCCAATAAATCCTCCAATGCTATCACCAAAACATAAACTATAACCTACAACTACCCAAACAATACTAACAACACCTGTCGCTACTATACTTTTCATCATTGTTGAGATGATATTTTTACGATGAACCATTCCTCCGTAAAAAAAGGCAAGTGCAGGCGTCATTAAAAAAACGAGTGCAGTTGCAACTATCATCCAGCTAATATCTGCTGAACTATATTTACCTCCATCGTTAAAGGCAGGAAGTGTTGGAACAAAAATTGCGGCTATTGCTACAATTAGCAACGCAAGAAATGGTGCGACTCTTTGAATTGAATGTTGTTTCATTTTTTTTAATTTTTAATTTAGCATTAGAATAAATAATAATATTAATTATCTAAGGCTAAATTACTAATAAATGCATTAACAACTACAAAAAAGTAAACATATAATTTAATATAATGTGAATAATTAGATTGTAATTTCGAAAATCCTCTAAATTGTAACCAAAAAATTTAGAAAATATCCTAAAAAAAGAAACCTGTTTGATAATTAATCAAACAGGTTTCTAGTAAAATATTAGTGTTTATATATTATGTGGTTGCAATATGGCTATGGTCTTTTGTTTCTAATAGAGAACTGCCATTTAAGTAAATATCTACTTTTCTTGCACATTCACGTCCTTCGCTAATGGCCCAAACTACCAAAGATTGTCCGCGACGCATGTCGCCAGCAGTAAATATTTTTTGAATATTGGTTTGAAATTGTTTTTCATCGGCCTTAATATTACCTCTGTCATCTAAATCAACACCTAATTGTTTAATGAGGCCTTCGTGTTGAGGATGAACAAATCCCATGGCTAGTAAAGCCAATTCACATGGAATATCCCTTTCGCTTCCAGCTCTTTCTGTAAACTTAGCTGGTCTGCCATCGGTTGACAAAGTCCATTCTAAATCAACTATTGTTAGCGATTTTAAATTGCCTTGTTCGTCGGCATTAAATGATTTAGTTGCAACAGCCCATTGACGATTAGCACCTTCTTCGTGCGAAGAAGTGATTTTTAATGTCATAGGATATGTTGGCCAAGGCATATTTGAAGTTCTTGATTCTGGTGGTTTTGGTAAAAGTTCAAATTGTGTTACAGAGATAGCACCTTGTCTATTAGAAGTTCCTACACAATCACTTCCTGTATCACCACCGCCAATTACCACTACGTTTTTACCAGAAGCTAGTAAATCTGCGGCTTCAACTTGTTTATTGGCAACTCTTTTGTTTTGTTGTTTTAAGAATTCCATGGCAAAATAAACGCCATTTAATTCTCTGCCAGTTATAGGAAGGTCTCTTGGAATGGTTGAGCCCCCAGCCAAAACAATTGCATTAAATTCACGAAGTAAATCGTTAATGCTAACATTAACGCCTACGTTTGAATTACACTTAAAAACAATGCCTTCTTCTTCCATTAAACTAATACGTCTGTCAATTACCCATTTTTCTAATTTGAAATCTGGAATGCCATAACGCAATAATCCACCTGCTGCATCGTCTCTTTCGAAAACGGTTACTGAATGGCCAGCATAATTTAATTGTGCTGCTGTGGCCAGTCCGGCAGGACCAGAGCCAATTACGGCTACTTTCTTTCCTGAACGAATATTGGGTTTATGTGCTTTTACAAATCCTTTTTCAAAAGCTATTTCTATAATATGCTTTTCAATTTCTTCAATGGTTACAGGAGGTTGATTAATACCTAAAACACATGCGCTTTCGCAAGGAGCAGGGCAAATCCTTCCAGTGAACTCTGGAAAATTATTAGTAGAACTTAAAATATCATATGCCTCCGCCCAACTTTTTTTGTACACCGCATCATTGAATTCAGGAATGATATTTCCTAAAGGACATCCGCTATGACAAAAAGGAACGCCGCAATTCATGCATCTTCCAGACTGTTCGTTTAATTTCTGTTCTGGTAATTGTTGTACAAATTCCTTATAATCATGCAAACGTTCCGCTACTGGTCTTTTGCTTGGTAGTTCTCTTGTAAATTCTATAAAACCTGTTGGTTTGCCCATATTAGTTGATTTGATAGATCAATGTTTGTTCTTTGCTTAATTGCCTGAAATAACGCCGCTGTTTTTTCTTTTTTCTAACACCACTTTCTTATAATCTTTTGGAAATACTTTAATAAAGTTTTTCAATTGATTTTCGAAATCGCCTAATACAAACTTCGCAATACTACTTGCTGTATATGCATAGTGCTTGGTAATTAAATCATTTAATATGATAGCGTCTTCTTGATCAAGTGGGTCTAAGTCAACCATTTCCATATTGCATTTTGTTGCAAAATCTCCTTTGGTATCATATATATATGCAATGCCACCGCTCATGCCTGCTGCAAAGTTTCTACCTGTATTGCCAAGAATTACTGCGTTACCTCCAGTCATGTATTCACATCCATGGTCTCCTACACCTTCTACAACCACGTTGGCTCCTGAGTTTCTTACACAGAAACGTTCTCCAGCTTTTCCGCGGATATATGCTTCGCCACTGGTTGCGCCATAAAATGCAGTGTTTCCAATAATGCTATTTTCTTCAGGAACAAAAATTGCTTTTTTATCGGGGTAGGCTATTAATTTAGCACCACTCAATCCTTTTCCAAAATAGTCATTCGCATCTCCTTCTAATTCGTGTGTAATTCCTTTGGCATTGAATGCGCCGAAACTTTGTCCGGCAGTACCTGTGAAATTAAAATGGATGGTATCGTCTGGTAAGCCAGCTGCTTTGTATTTTTTGGTTATTTCGTTTGATACAATTGTACCAACGGTTCTATCGGTATTTTTTATTAAGAAACTACCTTGAACGCGCTCTAAATTATCAATGGCAGGTTGCGCTATTTTTAATAATTGCCAATCTAATACATCGCTTAAACCATGGTCTTGCGTTTCTTGGTTGTATAAACCAGTTGATGCTTCGGCAGGTTCTTTATATAGTATTGGACTCAAATCTAATTTGCCAGATTTCCAATGATTAATACCTTCTCTCATTTCAAGGTTTTCAACCTGTCCTATCATTTCATTAACCGTTCTATAGCCTAACTCAGCCATGATTTCTCGAAGTTCTTCTGTAATAAACTTGAAGAAGTTTACAATATGATCAGGGTCTCCTTTAAATCTTTTGCGTAGTTCTGGGTCTTGTGTTGCTACTCCAACAGGACAGGTATTTAAATGGCATTTGCGCATCATAATACATCCTTCTACAATTAGTGCCGCTGTGGCAACACCCCATTCTTCGGCACCTAAAAATGCTGCAACAGCAATATCCCTACCGGTTTTCATTTGACCATCTGCTTGTAAAACAACTCTGCTACGTAACTTGTTCTTTACCAATGTTTGATGAGCTTCTGCTAAACCTAATTCCCAAGGTAAACCGGCGTGTTTGATAGAACTAATTGGTGATGCACCTGTTCCGCCATCAAAACCAGAAATTAAAACTACATCTGCTTTTGCTTTTGCAACTCCGGCCGCAATGGTTCCAACACCAGCTTTAGAAACCAATTTCACATTGATTCTGGCAGCTCTGTTGGCATTCTTTAAATCGAATATTAATTGCGCTAAATCTTCAATAGAATAGATATCATGGTGCGGTGGTGGTGAAATTAATCCAACACCTGGTGTAGAGTGTCGGGTTTTACCAATCCAATCATCTACTTTGTGTCCGGGTAATTGTCCGCCTTCGCCAGGTTTTGCACCTTGCGCCATTTTAATTTGTAATTCGTCGGCTTCTGATAAATAATAACTAGTCACACCAAAACGTGCTGAAGCTACTTGTTTAATTGACGAACGCATGGAATCTCCATTTTCCATTTTTGTAAAACGGATTTCGTCTTCTCCACCTTCTCCTGTATTACTTTTTCCGCCCAAACGATTCATGGCAATAGCAAGTGTAGTATGTGCTTCCCATGAAATGGAACCAAACGACATAGCGCCAGATGCAAAACGCTTATAAATACTTTCTGCTGGTTCTACTTCATCAATTGAAATGGCAGGAAGATTGCGTTTAAATTGAAACTGACTTCTAATGGTACAAGCTTTTACTGCCTGATCATTTACAAGTTTGCTATATTTTTTAAAGGTCTCGTAGTCATTAGACTGCGTAGAATGTTGTAATAAATGGATGGTTTGTGGATTGAATAAATGGAATTCACCTTTGCGTTTCCATTGATAGATTCCACCAACTGGTAAACGGTCTACAGGAATTTCTTTTCTACTAAATGCAAAGAAATGTTTTGATAAAGTTTCTCTTGCAATTTCGTCTAATCCCATTCCTTGAATCCTTGAAGTTGCACCAGTAAAATAGGTATCAACTACTTCGCTATTTAAGCCAATGATTTCAAAAATCTGTGCGCCTTGATAAGACTGCAAAGTTGAAATACCCATTTTAGAAAACACTTTCAAAAGCCCTTCGTTAACGGCTTTGATATAATTTTTCTTTAGGTAATCTGGTTCAAGTGTTGTTTGCATTTTTCCACTTAAACGCATATCGCGAATGGTAGAAAGAGCTAAATATGGATTGATTGCGGTTGCACCAAATCCTATCAAGCAAGCAAAATGGTGTACTTCCCAAACATCTCCAGCTTCCACAATAATTCCTACTTGACCGCGTAGTCCTTTTCTAATTAAGTGATGGTGTACAGCTGCTGTAGCAATTAAGGATGGAATAGGTGCGTGGTCTGAATCAATGGCGCGATCAGTTAAAATAAGTACTTCAAATCCATCTTCTACTGAATCCACAGCATATCTACACAAACGATCAAGACCTTTTTTGAGTGATCCTGGTTTTCCATCAGCCCTAAAATATGTTTGGAGTGTTTTTGCTTGAAACACACCCGTATCAATACTTCTAATTTTTTCTAACTCGTGGTTATTTAAAACAGGTTGTTGTAAAGCAACCACATGACAAGCCAATGGATCTTCTACTAATAAATTTCCAGTACTTCCTGCAAATGTTACTAAAGACATCACCATTCTTTCACGAATAGGATCAATAGGAGGGTTGGTTACTTGTGCAAATAATTGTTTAAAATAACTGCTTAAATGTTGTGGTTCATCGCTTAAAATTGCTAATGGTGTGTCGGTTCCCATTGAGCCAATGGGTTCTTTTCCATCAATAGCCATTGGCGCAATAATATTGTCTAGATCTTCAGTTGAATAGCCAAATACTTTTTGGTATTTAAATACTTGGTCTTGTTCTAAATGGGTAAACATTACCCTTGGTTCTGGAAGTTCTTCTAAGCGGATTTTATATTTATTGAGCCATTCTGCATATGGCTTATGCGAACAAATATCTTGTTTTAATTCTTCGTCACTAATAATACGACCTTGTTCCATATCTACAACAAACATCTTACCTGGTTGTAGTCGGCCCTTTTCAATGATTGTTGACGGATCAATTGGTAATACACCTGTTTCAGAAGCCATGATTACACGGTCGTCATTGGTAACACAGTATCTAGAAGGTCTTAATCCATTTCTATCAAGTGTGGCGCCAATAATTTTTCCATTTGTAAATGAAATAGATGCTGGACCATCCCAAGGTTCCATAAAGCAAGCGTGGAATTCATAGAATGCTTTTTTAATGGCATCCATGTCTTTGTTGCCATCCCATGCTTCTGGAATTAGCATCATCATTACATGTGGCAAGGAACGACCAGTTAATGTGAGTAGTTCAATCATATTGTCTAAACTAGCAGAGTCAGACTGGCCATTGGTTACAATAGGAAGTAACATATCCATTTCTTCTTTTGAAAAGAATGGAGAAGTAAAATCTTTTTCACTGGTACGTAACCAGTTTAAGTTTCCTTGTAGTGTATTGATTTCGCCGTTGTGAGCAATATATCTAAAAGGTTGTGCCAATTTCCAAGAAGGGAAAGTATTAGTTGCAAAACGAGAATGTACTAATCCAAAAGCAGAAACCACTCTTTTATCACTCAAGTCAGGGAAATAGTTACGAACTTGTAAACTGGTTAATTGTCCTTTGTAAATAATTGTTTTATATGATAAAGAAGATAAATAGAAACCTATTTGGTCTTTTTTAACTGAATTTTGAATGGTATGCGTTGCATAGTTTCTAAGAACAAATAATTTGCGTTCAAATGCTTCAGGGTCATGAATGTGGTCTGGACAAGCAATGAAAACCTGTTCCATACAAGGTTCTACAGATAGTGCAGTAGGTCCTATGTCGGTTCTGTTTACTGGAACCCTTCTGTATCCAATGATTTCTAAACCGAGTTTTTCAGCAGCTCTATTAAAAATATCTCTACACTCTTCTCGTACACTGATTTCTTTTGAAAAAAACAAGAATCCAACACCGTATTTACCATATTCTGGTAGCGTAATACCAAGGTGTAAGCATTCGTCAAAGAAAAACTCATGGGGTATTTGAAGCATAATTCCAGCTCCATCACCTGTATTGTTTTCGCAACCACAGGCGCCACGGTGTTCCATATTTTCCAATACAGTCAAGGCATCAGAAATATACTGGTGCGATTTGTTTCCTTTAATATTGGCTACAAAACCAATACCGCAGGCATCATGTTCAAACGAAGGATCATATAATCCTTGCTTGTTTTTAGTATCAAGCATACACAACCGAATTATTTATATTCAGGAAATATTTGGCGGGCAATCGACCCAGGCAATTTACTACATAATTCGCAAATTTCTGCTAGTCAATTGTAAACTATCCTGTAATAGTTGAAATTGTCTAATGATTATGCCATTTTGTTAGATAAAATCTAATCAACTAGCTTGGTATAGTAATGATCTGGAAATGAAAGTTGTATGGAATCTGATTTTTCAAATAGTGCAAAAACCGAACTGCCGCTTCCCGAAAGTGCTGCATACACTGCATTGGTATTGTATAATTGGGTAATTAGTGTAGCAATTTCAGGATATTGTTTGCAAACAGGCAACTCAAAATCATTAATTAATTGTCCTTTCCATGTTTCAATGGGTTGTTGAATAATTTGCGCTATCGACAATTTTGGTTGAGAGGGTATTATTTGAGAAAAGGCCCAACCTGTATTAATATGAATGCCAGGGTTAATAATTTGAATTTTATATGCTGAAAGATTTAATGCAATTGGTGTTAGTATTTCTCCGCGCCCTTTACCTATACATGGCGTATTCAAAATAAAAAAAGGACAATCGCTTCCTAATAACAAAGCATATTGAATTAGTTGTTCATCAGATAAATTTAATTGAAATTGTTGGTTAATCATTTTCAATGCAAAGCTTCCGTCGGCACTACCGCCACCTAGTCCTGCACCCATTGGAATATGTTTGTGCAAATGCATTTGAATGGAAGGAATTTGTGGAAAATCTTTTTTTAATAGATGATAGGCTTTGATGCAAAGATTGTCTTCATTATTTCCATTGATAGGAATTCCAGAACTATTATATTCAATATTGTTATGGCTATTTGTTGGAATAATTTCTAAAATATCATTGAAAGCAATTGGATAAAAAACAGTTTCAATATCATGGTATCCATCAGCCCTTTTTTGCGTGATATGCAGTCCTAGGTTAATTTTGCAGTTTGGGAATGCTACCATACTAGGTTTCTATTTTTTTCTTTTTTGAATCTCGTCGCGTATGGAAATGGCTCTGATATAATCTTCTTGTTCTAATACTTCGTTAAGTAAAATTTGTAGTTCTTCAATTCCTAAACTGCCGAGGTTTTCGTGATCTGAATTAAACTCTTCTGTATTTAAAGATTCAGTATTTGTTTTTTTATTGGAGTTATCGTCCATTAAAATTCCTGCATTTTCTAAAATATGTTCGTAAGTATAAATAGGACAACTAAATCGAACTGCTAAAGCAAGTGCATCACTAGTACGACTATCAATTTCAATGGTATCATTTGCAGTGAAGCAAACTAATTTTGAATAAAATATACCTTCTTGTAAATCGCTTATAATAATTTCTTGTAGTTCTATGCCAAAAGAATTCATGAAGTTTTTCATAAGATCATGAGTGAGGGGGCGGCTAGGTTGCATGTGTTCAAGTGCTACTGCAATTGCTTGCGCTTCAAATCCACCTATTACTATTGGTAGTCTGCGCAATCCATTTAATTCGCCAAGTACAACTGCATAAGAATGCGTTTGTGTAATACTATGCGAAAGTGCAACTATTTCCAATTTAATCTTCTTCATATCTCTGCAAAAGTAAACAAAATTAAATACGAACTAGAACTGCTCAATTAAAATTTACAGAGATAGCAATCTATAATTGATTGCTATAGTCTTTGAAGCTTATGCGATTCCTTTTATTCTTTTAATTTCTGCGGTCATTTGTGGCACAATTTCAAATAGGTCACCAACAATTCCATAGTCGGCAGATTTAAAGAATGGCGCTTCTGGATCTTTGTTAATGACTACCATTATTTTACTTCTATTTACTCCTGCCAAATGTTGAATAGCGCCAGAAATTCCTAGCGCGATATATAAGTTTGGTGCTACTTGTACACCAGTTTGTCCTACGTGTTCGTGGTGTGGTCTCCAATGTGCATCACCAACCGGTCTACTACAAGCTGTAGCAGCACCTAATGCTTTTGCTAAATCTAATAATACGCCCCAATTTTCAGGGCCTTTTAATCCACGTCCACCACTCACTACAATATCGGCTTCAGTTAAAGGAATTTCACCTGTTATTTTATTTACAGCAATAATTTTTATGCTAGGAGAACCTACATTAATTGTTAATTGGTTTAGTGTGGCTTCTCCATTTCCAATCACTGCAGAAATACTATTTGGATTTACTGAAATGACTTTAATATCGGTATTGATACTAATGTTTGCAAATGCTTTGCTAGAGAATACTGATTTACGTACAATAAATCCATTTGAAGTGTCTGGCAATGCGGCTGCACCTGAAACCAATCCTGCTTTTAATTTTGCGGAAACCCTTGCCGCGATTGATTTTCCAGTTGGTGTGTGAGAAAAAATAATAACCGATGCACCTGTTAAAGTAACAGCCTCTGCAATAGTTGCTGCGTATAATTTTGAATCAATTGTATTTAATGATTCATTATTTATTTGATTGATTTTGGTAACACCATATTTTCCTAGTGTTGTTAGATTTTCGCTAACTGTACCAAGCACCAAACCTTCTGCAGTAGTACCCAATTGTGCGGCTAATTTTGCTCCATAAGTAAGTACTTCGTGAGCAGATTTTTTTATTAGTCCTTCTGAATGTTCTATAAATATTAATACTGACATTAGTTGATTGATTTAATGGTTAAAATGCTTTTGCTTCTTCGTGTAATAGTCTAATTAATTCGGCTACATTATCTGCAGCAACAAGTTTAACACCTGCTTTTGCAGGAGGTAATTCGAAGTTGATAATGCTAGTAAAATTTTCTTGCGCAATTGGCTCAATTACATTCAATGGTTTTGTGCGAGCAGCCATTATTCCTCGCATATTGGGAATTCTTTGTTCTGCCATTCCTTTTTGGCAACTAACAACCAATGGAAGACTAACTTCTGCAACTTCTTCTCCTCCTTCTATTTCACGTGTAATTGTTGCAGTATTGCCATTGAGTTCAAATAAGGTTGCAAGGGAAATATAAGGTGCATCAATTAATTCGGCAATAATACCACCTATTGCAGAGCTGTTATAATCAATGGATTCTTTGCCTGTGAAAACTATATCATATTGGTTTTTATTGGCTAAATCGGCTATTTGTGCAGCAATAAATGAGCTATCGGTACTATCTATATTAATTCTAAATCCTTCATCTCCGCCAAGTGCAAATGCTTTACGAATAATAGGATCACAATCTGCTGAACCTACTGTAACCAAATGAATAATTATGGATGGGTCTTTTTCTTTTAATTCAATGGCTCTAACCAATGAATACCATTCATCGTAAGGATTAATGATCCATTGAACGCCTGAATCATCGAATGCGGTATTGTTGTTTTTAAAGGCAATTTTTGATGTGGTATCTGGTGTTTTATTAATACATACTAGTATTTTCATATCAGAACATTTTTGCTAAATGGATAAATAGTTGCATAAACAACTATTCGCAAATATACAAATGAATTTTAACCAACAATGGCAATAAGAAATAATTATCTGATAAAATATTTAAAACTTTGTTATTATAATATCTATTAGGCTTTACAATAGTTTCAGCAGCTTCTAGTAACTTTGAATGATGGAAAGAATTGAAAAAATTAAGGAGTTTTTAAAGGATAATCCTACCGATAATTTTTTACAACATGCACTAGCCTTAGAATATATAAAAACAGGAGAGGACCTTGCTGCTAGAGACTTGTTTGAAGCTATTTTAAACGCAGATCCTACTTATATTGGATCGTACTATCATTTAGCCAAATTGCTAGAAAAATTAGAACAAACAAAATTAGCAATAGACTGGTATGAGAAAGGTATGGCCGCTGCAAAATTGGCCAAAGACCAACATGCATATAATGAATTACAAGCCGCTTACGAAGATTTGGTGTATTAATTTACTAATTAACTACCTCTAGATCCACCAGTTTTAATTGGTTTTTTGGTAGTTCCTACTGCTTTAGCGCCTGGCTTTGCAATGAATTTTGAACCTTGACCGCCAAGTTTCGGGTTTTTACTTCCCGGCTTGCCGCTGTTCTTATTATTAACTGGTAATGACATAGATGCTTATTTGTGGCGTAAAGATAATGACTTTTAGTTATCGAGTCGCTTCATCAATTCTTCATCTATTTTTTGAAACAAATGAATGGGATGATAAATGCGCCAATCTGGTATATCCATCAGTTCAATATAATACTGTAGTTTCTTTTTTCTAAAATCTTGTTGCGTAGCAGCTGGCATATTTAACGCTACTATCCAGCCATTCTCTTCGCTTGTTTCTTCGAACCATTCTTGGTAATATTCTTTGTCGCTACTATGGAAATTGAGAACGTTTTCTGCAATTAATATGAATTTGAATATTTTTTGTTTGTATAATACATCAATGATTTCACGTTTGAGTTCCATGATATCATTTTCAATGGCATCGTTCCATTCACCCAATAATTCTATGATGGCAAAATGCTGTTCGTGGTCTACAAAAAGGATTTTTAAATACAAGGTTCTACTGCCAAAATCATCCCATTGTGGATGTATGTAATAGTTGTAAACCGTTTGAGAAAATTCAAATTCGCTATAAGTTCTACCAAAGAAGGGTGAAAGACTATCTTCTTCTGCCACATAAATATGGCGCCAATTATAAAATGGTTCTATATCGTGCATCTGCTGCTAAGGATGAGTTGCTTCAACTGCTTTTTTAACGCTTCCATGTTTTAATAAAAGGTCTTTTGCAGTTTCGTAATCTGTAATTTTTAATGATTCCATCAGCATTTTAACGCCTCTATCAACCAATTTCACATTGCTTAATTGCATGTTTACCATTTTATTGTCTTCAACCCTGCCAAGTTGAATCATTATAGAAGTAGAAATCATGTTTAGTACTAGTTTTTGAGCTGTTCCACTTTTCATTCTAGTACTTCCAGTAATAAATTCTGGACCTACCACCACTTCAACAGGAAAGTCTGCCTCTGCAGATACGGGAGAATTGGGGTTACAACTGATACTACCAGTTATGATACCTCTTTTTCTACATTGTTTTAATGCACCTATAACATAGGGTGTAGTGCCACTTGCGGCTAATCCTACTACCACATCTTCATCGCTTATAAAATGCTTTTCAAGGTCTGCCCATCCGCCTTCTGCACTGTCTTCGGCAAATTCAACTGCTTGAGTAATTGCTTTTTCTCCTCCTGCAATCAGCCCAATTACCAAACCGTATGGTACCCCAAATGTTGGCGGACATTCACTAGCATCAACAATTCCTAAGCGACCACTAGTACCAGCACCAATATAAAATAAGCGCCCACCGGCTAACATTTTATCGCTAATTGCAGCGCTTAGTTTTTCAATTTGCGGAATAGCCAATGCTACTGCTTCTGGAACTGTTTTATCTTCTTTATTAATATTAACAAGTAAGTCGTGTATCGACATCTTTTCCAAGTGATTGTAAATAGATGTTTGCTCAGTTACTTTAATAAAATCTTGCATGTCGTCTAATTAACTATGATATTCAATTAACCCTTTCATTGGGGTTTTTAAAACGCGTCCCAATTCCAATTCATAGGTTTTACAAAGGTCTTGCAAAACATCTTTGAAACCAAATGCAATACTTCCTATAAAGTTGATAGGATAAGTCCAGCTTTCCTTGTATTTATAAATATGGGTAAAAAAGAAATCATTCAAGCCATCTTCTATGATATTTTCAATCATATAATGTCCGCGATTTTCAGCCAAAAAAATGGCAAATGAAGCCAAGTAACGATTTGCTAAGGGTTGTTTATAAACAGTTTCTAATATTTCTACTGGTGTAGTTTTAAACTGTTTTTCAAAACGAGCCATGATTTCTTCATCGAAAGTATTGTACAAGAAATGTTGTATGACTTTCTTGCCCAAATAGGCGCCGCTTCCTTCGTCTCCTAATATATATCCAATGCCAGGACTATTTTTTTGCATTTTTTTGCCATCATAATAACAAGAATTTGAGCCAGTTCCTAAAATACAAGCAATCCCTTTCTTTTTTCCACAAAGCGCTCTTGCTGCTGCAGTTAAGTCTGTTTCAATTTGAATTTTAGCTTTCTTAAATAATGATTTAAGGGCTTTTTTTACAATCAAAGCATTATTGGCATTGCTTAATCCTGTGCCATAGAAAAATACTTCTTCAATTACAACCTCCTTGAGTTTTGGAATTAAAGATTTATTTAATATAGTAATAATTTGCGCTTCATCAAGGAAATAGGGGCTAATGCCTTGGGTGAGGATTGTTTTTTTCTTACCATTTGTAATTAAGCACCATTCACATTTGGTAGCTCCGCTGTCTGCAATTAATTTAACTGACATATTAACTATTTATGCGCATCCTCCGTGTGGGGGCCAGTAAGATTTGCTATTAAAACATTCTGCAACTTAAACCATAAGTACCATACATCAAACCTTTATCTATGTTTAGCGCATTAATTCTGATATTCGCAGTTCATTTTCAAGTTACTAAGAAGCGTTTTTATGGAAAATAAAAAGATACAAATTTGGCTACCGGTGTTGTTTTCAATTACCATGGTTTTAGGAATGTTAATTGGCTATCAAATAAAAGAGCGTACTGCTGGAAACAGTTTTTTTAGTTTGTCAAGAAAAACATCCTTGCAAGAAGTAGTTGATTTAATTAAAGGTAAGTATGTAGATAAAGTTGCATCAGATAGTATTAATCAATTAGCTGTAAACGAATTACTAACTCATTTAGATCCTCATTCTGTATTAATTCCTGAAAAAGATTTAAAAGAAACCAATGAACAACTCATGGGTAATTTTCAAGGAATTGGGGTTGAATTTCAAATTTTTAATGACACTGTAAATGTTATGAGTGTTATAAAAGATGGCCCTTCTGAAAAAGTGGGTATACAAGTTGGCGATAAATTTATACGTGTATCGGATACTATTTTATTGGCTGGAAAAAAAATACAATCCGATAAAATTCGTCAATTATTACGCGGTATAGTTGGTACAAAAGTGAAAATAAGTTTATTGCGTGATGGAAAAATGATTGATAAAATAATTGAAAGAGGTGTAATACCTGTTCCTTCAATTGATGTTGCTTATATGATAACTCCAACAATTGGTTTCCTTAGAATCAATCGTTTTGCAGATCGTACATTCGAAGAATTTATGCGTAGTATGGAGCAATTGCAAAAATCAGGAATGAAGCAATTAATACTTGATTTAAGAGGAAATGGAGGAGGGCTAATGAAAGAAGCAACTGCAATTGCCGACGAGTTTTTAAGTGATGATAAATTAATTGTTTACACAGAAGGAGACCATATTCCAAGATTTGATTTCAGGTGTAAAAAAGAGGGCTGTTTTGAAACAGGAAAATTAGTTGTATTGGTTGATGAAACTTCTGCATCTGCAAGTGAAGTACTAAGTGGCGCATTACAAGACTGGGATAGAGCAACCATTATTGGTAGAAGAACATTTGGTAAAGGTCTTGTGCAGCAACAGTTTCAACTATCTGATGGAAGTGCGGTAAGATTAACTGTTGCAAGATATTTTAGCCCTTTAGGACGAAATATTCAAAAGCCTTATGGGAAAAATAAATTAGAGTATGACGAAGAATTACTTACGCGCTATCAGCATGGTTCAATGCAAAAAGCTGATACTGTAATTCCAAAAGGGAAAGCATATAAAACTCCTGCAGGTCATATTGTATATGGTGGTGGTGGTATTACGCCCGATGTTTTTGTGCCAATTGATACAACGCAAATTAGTAATGCATTAATGAAATTGTATTACAGAAATACCCTAAACAATTTTGTATACCAATATTATTTGCAAAATAGAGTGCAATTTAATACTATTAAAACGGCTTCAAATTTATTGAAAGGGTTTACACCAGGTAATAAAGAATTAGATGCTTTACGCAGTTTTGCGGCAATGCATGATAGTTTAAAACTAGATAATTTTTCTGCAGTAGAGGCGTCTCAAATTCAACAAAGGCTACAAATACTAATGGCCAGACAAATATGGAGAGTGGAAGGATATTTTGAGGTGTCGAATCAATTTGATTTAGCAGTTAAAAAAGCTATTTCTGTAGTTCAGTAATATTTTGTTCATTGTATGAATATTAATTTTTTTCAAATATTTATGCAAACGGTTGCGTAGTTTTTATATTATAATTTTAATTAGATTTAATAATTGCTACTGTATATGAAATTTATTTTTGTTACTATTTCTATTATTGTTTCGTTGAATTGTTTTGCGCAATCAAAACCCAATATCATTTATATCTATGCCGATGATATGGGATATGGTGAACTAGGGGCTTATGGACAAACAAAAATAAAGACGCCTAATTTAGACAGAATGTCTGCAGAAGGCATGCGATTTACCGATCATTATTCGAGCGCGCCAGTTTGTGCACCTGCACGTTGTATGTTGCTTACAGGAAAGCATGGTGGACATACTTATATACATGGAAACTATGAATTAGGTGGTTTTGCTGATAGTTTAGAAGGAGGCCAAATGCCTTTGCCTGAAGGGATTTTTACAGTTGGTAAAATGATGCAACAGGCAGGATATAAAACAGCTGCAATAGGCAAATGGGGATTGGGAATGGCCAATACAACTGGTTCTCCAATCAAACAAGGTTTTGATTATTTTTATGGATACCTCGACCAAAAACAAGCACATAATTATTATCCAACCCATTTATGGGAGAATGACCATTGGGATACTTTACAAAATCCGGTAATTAATGTACACAAGCAACTTGATTCTACTAAAGCTACTCTTGCTGATTTTAATTATTATAAAGGCAAAGAATATGCCCCAGCTAAATTGACCGAAAAAGCACTAGCATTTATTGAAAACAACAAAAGCAAACCATTCTTTTTATACTTGCCATATACATTGCCACACTTGTCTTTACAAGCCCCAGATGAATGGGTAAAAAAGTATATCGGCCAATTTAATGAGCGTCCGTATTATGGCCAAAATGGCTATGCATCTACCTTGTATCCATTGTCTACTTATGCAGCTATGATTAGTTTCTTAGACGCACAAGTTGGATTGATTCTTGAAAAAATTAAAGCACTTGGTTTAGATGAAAATACATTGATTCTATTTTCGAGTGATAATGGGGCCACTTTTAATGGCGGTGTAAATCGTCGATTTTTTAATAGCAATGGTGGATTAAGAGGCCAGAAAATGGATTTATATGAAGGGGGAATTAGAGAGCCTTTTATAGCTCGTTGGCCTGGTAAAATTACCAAAGGAACAACTAGTGCGCATCCATCCGTTCAATTTGATTTAATGGCTACACTTGCCGAATTGGTTCATCAAAAAACAAATGCAACAGATGGTATTTCGTTTTTACCTGAATTAATGGGTAGCGCAAAAGAACAACAAAAACATCCTTATATTTATTTTGAATATCCTGAAAATGGCGGTCAATTAGCTATTAGAATGGGTAATTGGAAAGGCGTTAAATTAGACGTAAAAAAACATCCTGAAAAAAAATGGCAATTGTTTAATTTACAAACCGACAGAAATGAAACAACAGATATTTCTGAAAAATATCCAGACCTAATTAAACAATTCGAATTAATAGTAAAAAAAGAACACCAACAAGCACATATACAAGAATGGGAATTTATTCAACCAAAATTTGATTCAAAAAGCAACTAAAATAAATACTATGCTAAGAAAAGATTTTATCCGTAATGCAAGCCTTGCTGCTGCTTCAGTAGCATTTGTTCCTACAAAAGATTTATTTGCAGCTAAAGCTGATGTAAAAGTTAAAATGGGTTTAATAGGTGTAGGTGCAAGGGGCCTAGGGCACTTAGATTTATTATTACGTAGAGAAGATGTTGAAGTAGTTTGTATTTGCGATGTAGATAGTAAAACATTGAATTCTGCTAAAAGAATTGCTACCAAGAGCGGTAAAAAAATGCCTGAAATTTTTACAGGAGATAATTATGCTTGGAAAACAATGCTTGATAAAAACAAATTAGATGGAATAGTCATTGCTACTCCATGGGAATGGCATAAAGAAATGATTATTGGTAGTTTAGATGCTGGTATTAAATATGTAGGTTCTGAAGTAATTATTGGAATTAGTTTAGAAGACCATTGGGAAGTTGTAAGGGCTGCAGAAAAACACAAGGCCAATGTAATGATGCTTGAAAATGTTTGTTACCGACGCGATGTGATGGCGGTATTAAACATGGTTCGTCAAGGGGTGTTTGGTGAATTGATTCATTTGCAAGGAGGCTATCAGCACGATTTACGTGATGTTAAATTCAATGGTGGTAGTGAAGTTGACAAAGGAGTTGAATTTGGCGAAAAAGGCTATTCTGAAGCGCATTGGAGAACCGAACATTCTGTACACAGAAATGGAGATTTGTATCCAACGCATGGGGTAGGGCCAATTGCAAATTATATAAATATTAATCGTGGAAATCGTTTCACTTCATTGTGTTCCTTCTCTTCAAAAAACAGAGGCTTACACAATTATATTGTAAAGAATGGTGGAGAGAATCATCCAAATGCAAAAGTGAATTTTAAATTGGGTGATGTAGTAACCACTTCTATTAATTGTGTAAATGGCGAAACTATTTTATTACAACACGATACCAATTTACCACGTCCTTATTCTTTAGGTTTTAGGGTTCAAGGTACTGAAGGCTTATGGATGGATGTAAATAAGAGTATCTATATTCAAGACAAATCTGCCAAACCCGATCAGTGGGAAGATGCCAAACAATGGTTAGATAAATATGACCATCCATTATGGCAACGTTGGAGTAAAGAAACCGCTGGTGCAGGACATGGTGGCATGGACTTTTTTGTAATCCATGCATTAGTAGAAAGTATAAAATATAAAACGCCAACACCATTAGATGTATATGACGCTGCTACTTGGAGTGCTATTTCTCCATTAAGCGAAAAATCAATTGATTTAGGTTGTCAAACAGTTGAGTTTCCAGATTTCACTGGAGGCAATTGGATGTATCGAAAACCTGTTTTTGCTTTGACAGATAATTATTAAAAATTATTATTGGCTTTCTAAAATAGTTAATGCTTCGGTGTCTTTAAATTGAATAATTAAATCTTTCAATTCTTTTTTTAATTGAAGGATAATTGGTTGATATTTTTTAACCGATATTAAATTATGCATTTCAGTTTTATCGTTCGTTAAGTCGAATAATTCCCAGTCGTTGTGTGGTCCATAGAATCGAATGAGTTTGTATTTTTCGGTTCTTACGCCAAAATGTGGCGCAACTTGGTGTGGCTGTGGGTATTCGTAATAATGATAGTAGATTGATTTACGCCAAGGTATAATTAATGGTTTTTTCTCAAATAAAGTTTTGAAGTTTTTTCCTTGAATATCAGTAGGAATAGGACTGTTGGCGAATCCTAATAAAGATGGCGCTAAATCAATATTTACAACCATTTCATTAATTTTAGTACCTGCTTTGATCATTCCTGGATAGCGCATTACCAATGGGGTTCTTAAACTTTCTTCGTACATAAATCTTTTGTCGAACCAACCATGCTCACCCATATAAAAACCTTGATCTGAAGTGTAAATAACAATGGTGTTTTTATCTAATTTGGTAGAATCTAAATAATTTAAAATACGTCCTATATTTCTGTCTAAAGATTTGGCAGTTGATAAATAGTCTTTTAAATAGCGTTGGTATTTCCATTTAATAAGTGCAATGCTGTCATTTTTTATTTGTGCATATTCTTTTGCAATTGTAGCATAATATTTTTCATAAGCTTGTTTTTCTGAAGCAGACAAACGACCAAACATTCCTTTCAAATTATAATCTGCACCAATTTTTAAATCGTCTTTTATAACCATGGTTTTATTAACCGTCATGTCTTGCAGTGAAGCAGCAGTTCTATTGGTGTAGTCGTCCCAAAAATTTTCGGGCATTGGAAATGTTTGGTTGTCGAAAGATCCTAGGTCTTCTATAGCAGGCATCCAGTTTCTATGCGTTGCTTTTTCGCCAATAACTAAAAAGAATGGATTACTTGTATCACGTTTATTTAACCAGTCTATAGAGAAGTCGCTAATTACATTTGTTACATACCCAGTGGTTCTTACTGTGTCGTGATTCATGGTAACAAAATCTGGTTGGTAGTAATTACCTTGTTCCGGTAATACTTTCCAAAAATCAAAACCTTGTGGATACGATTGTAAGTGCCATTTTCCTATCCAAGCAGTTTGGTATTGTTGTTCATGTAATAATTTTTGAACTTGTTGTTGGCTGCCATTAAAATTTCTTTTTGGAGAATTATCTCTTAATCCATTTAAATGGCTGTATTTGCCTGTTAAGAACACTGCTCTACTTGGTGCACATATTGAATTAGTAACAAAGCTATTATTAAACAAAGCGCCTTCATTGGCAATTCTATCAATATTGGGGGTTTGCATTAAACGACTACCAAAAGCACTAATGGCTTGTTGGGTATGGTCGTCGGATAGAATAACAATAATATTAGGCTTCTTTATTTGCCCAATAGATGTAGCTGTTTGGAATGCAATTAAAAATAAGAGTATTAACTTCTTCATAAAAGGTATTAAATTCAAATTAAATATAGCTAAAACAAGTTAAAAACACTTGATACATTAATTTGATTTAAACCTATTGATACTTATTTTGGATTAATTATTTTTATAAAATAGACCACTTCATTATGCGATAAATCGGCAGTTAAGAATACTTCTTGACGTTTATTGAATTGATCTGTAATAATCATCACAGCTGTGTTTGGAGGTAAGGTTCCAAGATTTTCTGCTACCAGTACTAACTCATTGTATTTTTTAGTTTTATCTAATTTTAAATTGAATTTTATTGGTTTATTTACCTGAAGTTCTTGTTTGTCTACTACTAAATGGCTATTGTAAATCACAGATACTGAATCATTATCATGTATACCACTATCATATAATTCAACTGTTACAGAATCGGCATTTGTATAAATTTCAATAGGTTTCTTGTTGATTCGTTTGGTTAAGTATTCAACAATTCTTTCTTGTTCTCTTTTTAATTTAGACAATTCTTCAAGCGCAGCAAGAATTTCTTTTCTAGTTATTGAATCTTCAATTTGCGTTTCTTTATTTTTTTTCAATACCAGTTGTTGTTTAGCTATTGAGTCTTTATTGATGATTGGTTTAGGTGTGGCTTTTACAAGCGTATCTTTTTTATTGATAGGTTTAGGTGTAGCTGTTACTGAATCTATAATTGGTTTTGTAATTACTTTAACTACAGTATCTTTTTTAATGATAGGCTTAGGATTGGCTTTTACAATCGTATCTTTTTTAATGATAGGTTTAGGAGTGACTTTTACTGAATCTATAATTGGTTTAGCAATTGCTTTAACTACAGTATCTTTTTTAATGATTGGTTTAGGAGTGACTTTTACTGAATCTATAATTGGTTTAGTAATTACTTTAACTACAGTGTCTTTTTTAATGATAGGCTTAGGAGTAGTTTTTACTGAATCTATAATTGGTTTAGCAATTACTTTAACTACTGTATCTTTTTTAATGATTGGTTTAGGATTTGCTTTTGCTGAATCTATAATTGGTTTAGTAATTACTTTAACTACTGTATCTTTTTTAATGATTGGTTTAGGTGTGGCTTTTACTGAATCTATAATTGGTTTAGTAATTGCTTTAACTACAGTGTCTTTTTTAATGATTGGTTTAGGAGTGACTTTTGCAATCGTATCTTTTTTGATGATTGGTTTAGGAGTGACTTTTACAAGTGTATCCTTTATTTTATTAATCTTAATAGAATTTAAAGTAGAATAGAGTTTATATTTTTTCGTAGTATCAAAATGAATATCAATCCATTTTTTAGTATTACTTTCTGATAAGAATAATTCTGTTCTACGATTGATTTGTTGTTTTATACGATTGTATTTGTTTTGGTTGCAAATTTCAACTAAGTAATTTTTACCAAAATGACTTTCCTTAATTCTTGCCTTAGAAATACCATTTAATACTAAATAGTGTATTACTGCTGCTGATCTTTTAGCTGACAGTTTCATATTATAAGGGATACTTCCAGAACAGTCTGTAAATGAACCTATCACAGCATTTAAAACTGAATTTTGCTTCATTTTTACAATTAAAGCATCTAACGTAATCCTATTGTCTTTACTTATAATTGAACTGTTTAGTTTGTAATAAACATTAAACTGGTCTAATTGATTTTGCTTATCTAAAGAGTCTTTTATTTGCTTTTGACGAATGGTGTAAATTTCTTTAGCATTTCTTTCAATCAATAAAATAGAATCAGCTACCTGTTTTTTGCTTTGACCTAATAATTGAATATTCTGTTTATAGTTGTAATTAGCTGTATTTATGTTACCTGATAGGGTTGATTTTTTTTCATTGTTTAATCTCAATTCATAATTTCTATTTGGCTTTACTTTAATAGAATAATTCCCTTTAGCGTCTGAAGTAATACTATCAATTAATTCATTTGTTCTTGCATCATATAAAAGTAATTTGATATTATCGCCAATAGTATTATCGTTACTAAATTTAATATTTCCAGATAGTTGTATGAAAACTTCAAGTTTGTTAAATTGAAAAATATCATCAGACCCTAATCTATTTGTAGAAAAATATCCTCTTTGATTTGTATTATCTATTGCCATGCCAAAATCATCATAGGAAGAATTGATAGGGTATCCTATGTTATTTACTGCTGCATTTTTTTTGTTTATTTCAATATAATAAATATCTAGTCCTCCTAAACCTTTATGGCCATTAGAACTAAAGTATAGTGTGTCTTTATTTTCGTATGGGAATAATTCATTTCCTGAGGTATTTATTGTTGAACCTGCATTTATAGCATCAGTCCATGTAGAATCAGATGTTTTTTCTACATAATAAATATCAGATCCACCAAAGCCACCTTCTCTATCACTTGAAAAATATAACCTAGTACCAGACTTATTAATAGATGGATGAAATGAACCATAGTTAGTATTCGATTTAATTATTGATGATGCTTTTACCCAAGTGCCATTTTGATATTTTGCTTCAGCAATTTCTAGTTGGCTTGTTTTATTGTATTTTAATTGGTTAACTGTATAATATATAATGTCATTATTGGCATTGATGCTAATTGGGCCATTATTTAAACTTTTATTAATTACTGCATCAAATGATTGAATTGTTGTTTTAGAAATTGGATTCTTTATATGTTGTCCTCTTAAGAATGTATTATTGTCATTACTAGTTAATGGGGTGTAATCAATAGTTATTTTATTATTTCTTTTTATAATTAAGGTATCATTACTTGGTACTTCTATCGACTTATTTAAACTTGAATCAGGCGTATAATATAATTTAAAATAGGGGTTTGCATCCCAACCAGATTCTTTTGTTAAGAATTTAGTTCTTGCGCTATTTGATACAAAAACTAAACCATTCTTATAAATTGTTGGGCTAAATTCGCCTGCATGGGTATTAATTGGTAAATATCTAATTGTAAAATCTAATGAGTCTCTTAATAGGGTATATAAATTTTCAAATCCATTAATTCTATTTAGAATTCTTTTCTTCAAAAAATTGTCAGTAGTATTTGGTAGAATCTTATTGTATAAGGTAATGGCTTTATTGTATTCTTTTTTGTTGGCGTATAATTCGGCTAATTCTGTTAATTGATTATTATTTGTAATTAATAACTTTTCATAAGTTGTTAATGCGCTATCGTAATTATTTATTAATCTATAAGATATTGCTAAATGATTAATGGCACTGCTATCTTTCCATTTTGTTCTTTCTAAATAAGAATAAAAAAGAGGAATGGCATAACTATATCTTTTTGAATTGAATTGTATTTCTGCCTGTTTTAAAATTGATTTATTAACCCTATTTATTGTAACAGATGATTGTCCTATTAATTGCAATGAGCAAATAATAAATAGTATAGTTAAATAACAATTAATTCTTTTATTCATACTAAAAATATCTTGGAGAAACAATCCCTTTTTTATCTGAACCAAATTCCATCTTTAACATTATTTCGTGTGAACCTTGATTATACTGGCTCAAATGACTTATAGTTTTGTCGTAAGCATAACCTATTCTAAAACTACTATTTACTTGAAGTTCCAACATGCCAACATATGCGTCTTCAGTTCTATAAGATGCACCAATTCCTAATATATTGCTTAACCAAATTGTTGAATTTAAATCAAATTGAAATGGTGATCCTCCAACTGATTTAATTAAAATTGAAGGTTTGTATTTTACATTTTCACCTATATCAAATACATAGCCAGATGCTAAGAACAAATGCAATTCTTTCATAGCATAACCTCTAATATAATTTACTTCATCAACTGCTAGTCTTGATTTTAATAAATTAGGAGAAGACAATCCAACATAAAATTTATCTGTATTGTAAAAAACACCTGTTCCTAATGTAGGTACTTGCCCATTTAAATTTTGTGAGAATGCAGGGTCATTTGCTACAAATGGGTTTACGAGTAACAAATTTGCTTTATAGAATTGCATACCAAATTCTAAACCTACCGATAAGGTACTTTTTTCTGATAATGAAACCCTAGAAGACATAGCACCATTAATAGTGGTTGTATGTTCAACACCTAAAATATCATCGGTTAATTTAAATGCAATACCAAGTTTGTTTTTTTGCATAGGCATATCGAATGTTAAGATGGAAGTTTTAGGAGCACCAGGAAAATCTAACCATTGATTTCTCATTAATGCTGTTAAACTTGGCGCATTTCTACTTCCTGCATATGCTGGATTAATGCTCATCATATTAAACATGTACTGTGAGTACATAGGTTCTGCCTGTGCATTAGACTGATTGCTAATTAGTATTAAACTCAAACATATTATTACTATAAATTTTATTTTCTTCAACATTAACTTTAGCGTTTTAGGGTTAAGAATCCGATAAAGTTTTTGGTTATTCCGCTTGTATTATCCTTGGCATTAATAATATAATAATATGTTCCATCTTCTAATTCTTTGTTATTCCAAGCTCCAGTTCCTTTTCCATCCCAATTGTTATTATAGTTACCATTTTGGTATACAACCATTCCCCATCTATTAAATACTTCAATTTGTATATTCATATTAAATGGATGAATAATAACAAACACATCATTAATACCATCGTGGTTAGGAGAGTATCCAGATGGAATAATGATATCTAGTTTTGGAATTATAGATATGGTTTGTTTGCTGTTTCCCGTTTGTGATGTATTTGTAGAATCATTAGATAATATATTGCCAATACTACCTGACAGTGGAGAAACAGCATTTAATATAGCGGTACTATAAACAGGACCTGCATAACCATTTGGAAATACTGTTACACCAATCCTTATTGAATCTGATTGAAATCCTTTTAATTGACTAGGGTTATTTAAAGTATTTATTTGCATTGATCCATCATAAAAGTTATTTGCTGTAAAGCCTTTTAACATTGTTAAATTTCTAATTTTAAATGTCATAGGATTTACAAATACAGCATTTAAATCATCTACTATTTGAACACTATCTAAAGTTTCTTGTCTAAGATTTCTAGCAATAATTGTATAATCAAAATCAAAAGTGCCATTTGCATTAAGTATTGGTTTTGATGCCACGTTTGCTAGAGACATTACTGCCGTTGGAGGTATCATTGTAATGGTATCAAATTTACATCCAGAACTAATGAATCCTGATTGTGTATCAATTGCTTTAACACAGTAGATATATGTTCCAGGTATTTTTGGTAATGTAGGAGGAGTTGTTGTGCAATTATTTCCATATACATCACACCATTCAGGAATACTACCTGTTAATAATCCTGATACAAGTCCGGATATATTTACTGGATTTCTATTTCCACCAATAATATATGTAGCATTACTAATACTAGGTGCTGGAGTTAACATTGTAATTGAATCATAACTACAAGGTTCACTTGTTAATCCTGAAATTGTATCAATACTTTTAACACACCAAACATACAAGCCAGGTTTAGTTGGAATTGAAGGTGGAATTAACGTACAGTTATTACTTAAGTCGCAATATTGAACTTTAGTACCTGGTTGTATTTTTGTAACAGTACCTGATATATTTACTGGGTTTAATATATTACCTGCTATAAATGTTCCACCAATTGGAACTGGAGCAATTGGTAGCGGTGGATTTACTAGAATATGTAAAGTTCCTAATGCACATGTAGATATAGAATTAGTGTTACATACTGTGTAAACAACATCTATTGTTCCCACAAAGTTTGGTGCAGGAGTAAATACATAAGAACCATTAGCATTTATATTTAAAGATCCTTTGTTCGATGCAATAGTATTAAATCCTGTAATTATTAATACACTTGAATTATTACTTGATTTATCATTGTCTAATACATTTCCACTTGTTGGAATATCTTCGTAAGTATTCGAATAATCATCAATTGCTGTTGTAATATTAACGGTATTATCTGCTTGTATTGTGAAATAGACTTTTGCTGAATTACATAATTTGTTTGCAGTTGTATTATCACAAACAGTATATGTTAAACTATCTAAACCTGTGTAGTTTATATCAGCAGTAAATGTAATTGTTCCATCTGTATTTACAACTACAGTTCCATGGTTAGGTTTAGTATTAATTGATACACTTTTAATATCTAATGAACATCCTTGATTAGAACATCTATCATTCGCTAAAACATTCAATTTTACGGTGCTTCCACTTATTAAAGTAATATTATCTGGATTTACAACTGGAAGATTTTTATTACTAAATGGATCTTTTGCAGTAATCATTAAAGTACTAATTGCGCAATTATTTATTTCTGCAGGGGTACAAACTTGCACAAAATAAGTATATGTACCTATTGAATTAGCAATAAATGAATAGGTGCCGTCGAGGTTTAATGTTAAACTAGCACCTGGTAAATTTGCAGGCGAAGCAATAACAGTGTTGTAAGTAGTGCCTATTGGAACAATATCATTTGTTGCAAGATTGCCAGTTAAAGGTGTTTTTATATTTGTAACACCAAAGTCTGTAATTAGAATTGGTGGAGTTACAATTTTTATATTTAAAATAGTTGAAATAGAACCACCAGTATTGCTAGCAGTTACTGTATAATTAATACCATTAGTAGAAATAGTTGGTGTGCCGCTTATGATACCAGTATTGGTATTCATTGTAAGTCCGTTTGGTAAACTTGGGGTAATGGTATATAAATTTACTGTTCCAACTATTGTAGGATATAATGGGGTTATTGACTGATTTTGTTGAAATATATTTGGTGTTTTGTATTTTAAACTTTTAGGTGATATATCAGAAACTATTAATGTTGCAGTAGTAGATCCTCCTAAGTAATAAGCATCACTTATTTGGTTTGCTGTTAATGTAGTAGTTCCAACTCCAGTTATTTTCACTACATCTCCTGTAATTGTTGCAACATTAGCATTGCTACTACTATAATTTATTAATCCACTTGCATTACTATTTGCGGCAACTGTAAAATTTGGATCACCAAAGTTTTTCGAAACATTTGATAGCGAAATAGTTGGTTGAATTTTATTAATTGTCAAGTTAATTGTACTTGCAATAGATATACAACCAGTATTACTATTTTTAACACTTAAAATGAAATCATAATTACCTGCCGATATTATTGGAATAGGTATGTTAAGATTATTGCCGCTATATGTTGAATTGTTAATAGAATTGAATCCGCTTATTGATGTTATGCCAGTAGATAGTGAATATTGATTTGCATTTGTTGTAGTGATAGGAATATTGAAAGAAGTTGATAATGCATTGATACTTGGTATTGTACCAATTATTAATGTTGGTATTGCAGGCGCTTGGTTAATTGTAAAATTACTAGCACTTGAAATACATCCATTATTGTTTTTTGTTACAAGATTATAGATGCCAGGCGTTAATGAATTGAAATTTATACTTGATTGGAATATATTTCCATCTAAACTAAAAGTTAATCCATCACTAATAGAACTAACACTTATTGACCCAGTTGGATTTGAGCAAGTTGGCTGAATTATATTTAAAGTTGCAGCAGTAGGCGCCGTAATATTTTGAGTGATTGTTTGAAGTGCAGTATTAGTACAACCATTTGAACCTGTTACAGTAACTGTATAAGTTGCAGGAGATGTAACACTCAGTGTTGCAGATGTTCCAACAACAGAAGTACCATTACTCCAAGAATAAGACACACCACCAGTAGCAGTTAAACTAATGGCAGTTGTAGTACAAGTAAGAACAGTTGCAGATGGTGTATTAATTGCAGCAGTAGGCGCCGTAATATTTTGAGTGATTGTTTGAAGT
>CAIKZP010000105.1 GCA_903831935.1 uncultured Bacteroidota bacterium
AAGAACAAAATGAAATTTTGCAGTAGAAATCTATTGCGTGAGAATCAAGACCTATTTATTTTTTATTTTAGTTTTTAGCATTTCAGTTCCAATTTTTGCACAACAAAAATTCTTTGCCGACACATTAATGGGTACTAGTGATCCTATTGTGGTAACTGCAAATAGGTCTGAAAGAAAACTGAGTAATACAGCGGTTCCTACCATTTTAATTTCAAAAAACACCATTAATAAAACAGGCTCACTTAAACTTCAAGACATTCTTCAAGAACATACAGGAATTATTTTGGTGAATAGCACCTTAGGTACTTCATTAAATGGCTATCCAAATCCTTTTGGCCAAGGCGTTCAGATGCTTGGGCTAGATCCTGCTTATACTGCAATTTTATTAGATGGCGAACCGCTTGTGGGTAGAAATGCTGGAATCTTAAAACTCGGTAGAATTGCTACAGGAAATATCAAACAAATTGAAATTGTAAAAGGTCCATCTTCTAGCTTGTATGGTAGCGAAGCAATGGCTGGTGTGATTAATATTTTAACCGAAACACCCACATCAGAAAAATTAAGTTTACAACTCCAACATGCTAGTAACAATACTTGGGGAAGCACTATTGCATACACAAATAAATATCATAAAACAGGCCTTCAGTTTTTTTTAAACAGACTAGCTTCTAATGGCTATGATTTAGATCCATTATTATATGGAAAAACCGTTGATCCTTTTAAAGACTGGAATGGTCAATTGAAAATCACCCAAGAAATTTCTAATAACCTGCAGTTATTGGTTTCATTGCGTAATCACGATGCACATCAAGATAATAATTATCAAATTTTATATCAAAATGCACCTGCTATTGCAAAGGGTTTTACTACAGAAACCGAACGCTCGGCTTATACACAATTAAAGTGGATGACAGCGCCAAATACGCGCATCTTTTTTAGAACTTTTTTTGACCAATATACCAATCATTCCTTTGTTAATTTAGAAAACACCAATATTCGTTTCGACGAAACAAGTTTCAATCAATCAGTTGTAAAACCAGAACTCCAATTCGAAAAAACAGTGCCAGGAAAATCGGTCTATGTAGCGGGCATTGGCACAAATTTAGAAATGATTAATGCATCGCGTTATGCAGGCAAACAACAGTTGGCAACCCTTTATACTTTCACACAAAAAGAATGGTATTTGTTGCAAAAAAAATTAACACTTATTGCTGGCGCCAGGTTAGATAAAAGAACAGATTTTGATATACACTTAAGTCCTAGAATAGCTGTTGCATATAAGCCTAGCACTAGTTGGAAATTTACTGCATCGGCAGGATGGGGTTTTAAAGCGCCTGATTTTCGGCATATGTATTTGAATTTTTACAATGCGCAAATTGGGTATTCTCTTTTAGGTAATAATAGTTTAGGTGCCGAATTGCAATCATTACAACAACAAGGTTTATTGCAATCAGGCGCTCTTATTACTAACTACACAACTACTATCCCTTTACTGCCAGAAAGTTCTGTTGGATGGCATATTGGAGCAAGTTATCATACAAAAAAAATAACGGCAGAATGGGGGGCTTTTCGCAATGATATTAAGAACCTAATTGATGTATACACTTTGCCTTTTAATCGTTCAAACGGATTGCCTATTTATAGCTATAAAAATATAGGCGCTGTTTACACAGAAGGCATTGAAATGGATACCAAATACCAAATCAATCAACACTGGTCTATTGCAGGAGGCTATCAATTTTTATTGGCCAAAGACAA
>CAIKZP010000106.1 GCA_903831935.1 uncultured Bacteroidota bacterium
TTCGGGCATTTCTTTGGAATGTTAGCGCCTCACTTCTTATATGAGCACTTTATTACTGATATCGGTTATTACCCTAAAGCGCAATTTCACTTTATGAAAAGAGCGCATGGGGCTGAACAATGCATACTTATTTATTGTAATGAAGGAGCAGGAAAAGTTACCATTGAAAAAACAGAATACAAAATTAGTGCTGGAGAATTTTTGACTATAGAGCCCAAAAAAGCACATAGTTATGTAGCTGACGATGAAAACCCTTGGTCCATCTATTGGATCCATTTCACAGGAACTACTTCAGAAGCCCTTATCTATGATTTTAAAGAGAAAAATGGAGTTAAAGGATTTATTAATAACAGTCAAAAATGTATTAAAATATTTAATGAAATTTATACCCAGCTTGAAAGAGGATATAGTATTCAAGACTTACTATTTGTGAATATGACTTTATGGTACTTTTTTACTACCTTTTTTTTCAATGAAAAGTATAATGAAACTAACAATTCAACAATAAAAGACGCTATTGACTTGTCAATTGACTACTTAAATCAGAATATAAATCAAGTTTTAACTTTAAATGACATTGCAAAAGAGGCAAACATATCTCCATCCCATTTTTCATATTTATTCAAAAAAAGGATAGGCTTTTCACCTATTGAATTTTTCAATCACCTAAAAATTCAAAAAGCATGTCAGTATTTATTATTCACTAAACTAAGAGTAAAAGAAATTTCATTAGAACTAGGAATAGAGGACCAGCATTATTTTTCAAGAATCTTTGTAAAAGTAATGGGCTTTTCGCCAAAGGAATACAGAAAAAGAAGACAAAATGAATTATTATCTTGATGTTAATTACCAATTGGAAATACTATCTAGTCATGATATAGCTTTTCAAAAGGTTTTTCAGGACGAGCCATTTCATATTATGTAAGTTCAAGTAATAAGTGCAATTTTTCTTTGTAGTACTTGATTATTTTTTTGATAAACTAATTTCAAATAGTTTACCGTCATACTCTTTTTCCATTTCAACAGCAATACCCTTAAATCTTAAATCTTTACCATTTAGCGTAGCTATTATTTTACCATTCACTTGCTTTACTTGATATATTTTTTCAGGATTCAAATAGTTTATAAAAATCGTACGTTTTGTATCTAATGCACCCTGTCTGAAAACGCCTACTATCCCACCAGATCTAGTATCTGTATTGATACGTTGAAATCCATCCCACATTCCATCCATAGGTTCCCCAAAGCCTGGTAAATCTTGTCGATACATCATGATTTGATGTTTATTTTCCATCAACTGTAACCAATCTGCATAGTTTTTATATTTTAAAAAATCTGCAGGCGAAAGTTTTCGGGGATCTCCCAACATGATTGGCAGAGCACCTGCCAACGATTTAATATGCAAATCCCAGGCTGTGTCTTGCATTTCAGGATTTCCAATTACCAGAGCTGTAGATGGAATTGCCGGTGAACGCCACCATGCCATATTACGTATGCGAAGGTCAATTTTTGCCTCCGGTCCTTTGAAATTCGACAACCAGTTTCCTTCTGCATGTTGCAACATTGCATAATCAATCAATTGCAATCCTCCCATCGTTTCAAAAGTACAATCAATAAATAAACTTGGTTTGGAGTCATGTAATTCATCAAACAATTTCCATACCCTTTCATAGTTTACGTAGAACGATTCACGCTGGTCTTTATGCATCGGATGATTAGCGGCATAACAACCTGTCATGTTTTTGTTAAACCGATATGGACTTGTAACAACGGTAAAATCTAATTTCAAATAATCAAGCCCGTATTCTAATGTAAGTTTTTTAAGGACCTCTTTTATATAATCATACCAACCCGTACTAAAGCAGGCCGTTACAATAGAGGTATCTTCTATATGCAGATTAAAAGGTTTTTGTTGCGGATCTAAAACAAACCATTCAGGATGTGCTTTGAATATTTTGCTTTTAGGAGATGCACTGCCAACACTAACCCATAAGCCAGGCTTCATCCCCAGAGATTTGATATAATCAAAAACAGGTTTTAACCCATTAGGAAATTTTTTTTTATCAATATTCCAATCGCCATAATTATCGGCCCAGCCATCATCAATCACAAATTCTTTCATACCAGCTTCTGCAGCAGATTTAGCCAGTTGCATTATTAATTTTTCATCGATATTTTTTCTGAATGGCACCCAAGTATTGTAAACAAATGTTGGCTTCTCTACCAATTCAGATAAACGAATACCCATATACTTTCTTACAAAATCAGGAACTTCTGTATTTAAGATTTCATCAGGATCTTTATGATTGTTATACACCATTGTAAAAACCTGTGGTGTTGTAAATGTTTCTCCGGGCAAAATGTATTTTCTAAACGGATACATGGCATCTTTATGGGTTAATCCCGCACAGATAGATTCTTCCTGCCAAAAAACCGACGAATGTTTTAATACGCCTGCTGCTTCATTTCCAACTACTACTCCTTGTTGCCAATCACTATTATGCACAGTGATTAGCGCATCCTGCATATTACCATCATAAGGTCCAATAGAACGTCGCCTGCCATAGTCATGACATATCCAGGAGAAAGTAGCACCGGTTACATTGAATTTTTCAATATCAATAGATTCCAACTTAAACGGGCTACTTGTTAAATTTTTAATTTTTAGTTTTTTTCTGATTGCAGGAGACCCAGGATATAATAAAAATTGCAGGGTTAGTTCAACTGATTTATCAGCACTTATTAATACAACTGATGCACCATTTCCATTTTTTCTATCAGTCAGTGTTTCAATTTTTTTTAATTCCCATATAGATTTTCCGGAATATGTTTGATCATTAATTTCAAATTGAAAATCAGTATTAAAATTTCGGAAATAAGCGAACTCGCCATTAACAGGTTTATAAAGAGAAGTAAAAAATTGACCTGTTACTTTAGGTAAATTAATTGTTCGCTGAACAATCCCGTTATTAAGTTTTAATTCTACATCTGTCCATCTAGCATAAGCTTGTGCAATCACAGTGGTATTTAGTGTGACTGTTAAAAAAAATACTATGGATATGATCGTTTTATTCATTCCTGGTTTCTTTCTTTTTATTAGCTGTTTCTTGTCTGCTCTATTTCTATTTATTCCAATCCCAAATCACTATCTCCCAACCAATGCCTCCATATTGAATGCTATGAATAATTTCAAAACCAGTTTTTACATGTGCTTTGATGGATCTTGGATTTTCTTGGGCAATATCAGTTACTAAATAGCGGTATTCGGTTTTTAAACAATCTCTATAATATTGATACATTTTTTGAACTAGTCCGGTTCCTCTGTATGCTTTTGCAACACATAGTTGTCCTACTAAAATATAATTCACCTCTTTCAAAGAGAATCCATTGTAATGCAGTTTATCTGTCGAATCAAATAAATCATCTATTAATGGATGTTGACCGTAACTGTTTTTATCTGTCACTATCACATACCCTGCAATTTCATCTCCGTCTTTGGCAATAATTGATGGCTGAAATTGATGCATAGCTTCCATCATTTCTATTGTATACTGCGCTATTAAAAAACCTTCTTTACCTGCTTCGTCTTCTCCTATTAACTTTCTGATATTGGCTTTCTGTAAGTCTAAAATATTTTGTAACTCTATTTTAGTGGCGACTCTTTTTATTTCAACCATTTTTTTATTATAATTATTTAAAAGAAGTAAGTTAAATAAAATTTCAACGGTTTTATAAAAAAAGGCAGCTAGTTTCCTAACTGCCTTTGAGATAAAATTCTATTTTAAATATTATGCATCTAATAATTGCTGTGCATAATCTCTACACTTTTTAGTTTCTTTCACTGCATCGGAGCCTGTTGGAATATCATACTCTAATTCAATAGTAGCAGGCATCTTGTATTTTTTTTCTTTCATGAGGGTTAAGATTTCTTTTAATGGTGTATCCCCCTCGCCCCATGGCATGTTTTTACCACCATTGGCTTTTGTTTTTCTGTCTTTTAAATGCATACTTGTAATGCGTTTGTGCTTGGTTTCAATTAGGTTCAATAAACTTTCTTTGGTATTTCCTGCAGCCATATAGTGTCCGCAGTCGAGGTTTAATGAATTATATGGAGACTGTGCCAATGCTACATCCCAAGCAGTTTCTGTTGCTTGTAAGTGTGCATGGTATCCAATATATATTTTTGCTTTTTTAGCAAGGTCTCCTAGTCTTTGGGTATGAGCAGCATCTGATGGCAATTCTACACTTACCGAATTTGCACCCAATGCTCTTGAAGCATTTAACGCATAGTTAATTTCTCCGTCTGTATTTTCAGGGGCCATACAATTAGGCTTATATGCAAATAGATACACTCCTGCTGCATTAAACTTTTTACCAAGTGCGGCAAACTTATCCATAGAAATTGTTTCTCTCCAATTGGCTACATCTTTTTGGTATTGTTTAATTTGTGCTTTTAGTTCATCGCTTAATTCTGCGGATTGTCCTGCAACTTTTTTAGGCATTTTAATGGTGCTTAAAGGTTTGCCCAAATAAGCCTCCACTTCGTCTCCTTTTAATTCAACGGCGTTTATATTGCTATCAATACAATATTGCAATAACAAATCTGGATGACCAGGCATGCTTCTGTATGAATAGGTAGTTACACCAATTTGTACGCCTTTAATTAGCGAATTGGGCTTTGATTGAAAGAAATTACTAGCCAAAGCAGATTTTCCACCAAGCATTACGCCTAATGATGCTAATGAGCTTTGTAATAAAAAGGTTCTACGTGATGCGTTTTGAGACATGACAAGCTGATTTGATTTATTAAAAATTAGATTTTAAAAATAATGTATTTATTAAGATAATGTTGTTTTTAAAACTTGTTTTTGACTTTTCATTACCCTGCAGATTTAAATCATATACAAAAGCACCCAAATGAATTGCCCCCGACATCTAGATTCAATGTAATAATATTTATAGGTGACATATGTTACTGTTAACAAAAATGCTTACCGATAGTTTTGCATCAAATCAAAAATTCATGAGCAGAAATAGGTCATTTAAGTTACTACTCTCTTTTACGGTTTTGCTATTAACTATTCAATTAAAAACGCTTCAAGCACAAGAAACTACTAGATTTCTGAGTTTAAATGAAGCTATTGCCAATAGTATACAGAACAATCAAACTGTGTTACTAGCGCAACAAGACGAAAAAATTGCTCAAGCCAAATACAACCAAACACAAGCATTTTACTTACCTCAAGTTGGCTTTAGTTATACAGCAATGAATACAAATAACCCTTTAAATGCTTTTGGCTTTAAACTTCAGCAGCAATCCATTACTATGAGTGATTTCAATCCAGACTTATTGAATCACCCAAAAGGCACTGCAGATTTTTCAACTAAGTTGGAATTGATGCAACCCATTGTAAATATGGATTTGTGGTATCAAAAAAAAGCCGCTGCTAAACAAACGGAAATTTATCAGTTTCAAACAGCACGTACCAAAGAGTTTATTCAATTTGAAGTTGAAAAAGCTTACTTACAATTGGCTTTTGCATATGAAGTGGTTAAGGTATTAGAAGAAGCTAACAAAACCTCTATTGCTGTTAAAAAATTTGCAGCTGATCATTTTGCACAAGGACTCATTCAAAAATCAGATGTATTAAATACAGAAGTTCAAATAAAAATGGTAGAATCGAATATTGCGAAAGCCCATTCGAATATTAGTAACGCATCGGATTATTTAAGTTATTTAATGCATGTGCCTACAGGTGTTACTTACACAATAAATGAAACAAGTTCAGTAAATACTACAACAATCGACAACAATAAATTGACAGATTTACGCGCTGATTTTTTAGCAATGCAAAAAGCAATAGAAGCTTCTGATTATAATATTACTGCTTCTAAAAAAACCTATTTGCCTAGATTAAATGCATTTGGCTCTTATCAATTAAATGATAGTAGAATGTTAGGTTTTGGCGCTAATGCATATTTGGCGGGGGTTCAATTGAGTTGGGCTATTTTTTCTGGCAACAAAACAAAAAATACTATCACCACCCAAACATTAGAGCGTAATAAATTAAAAGACCAATTAACCCAACAAAAAGACCAAAGCCAAATTGAATTAAAAAAAGCTTTTCGTGATTTGTTAGATGCAGATTTTGAAATAAAACAATCAGAAAAATCTATTGAGCAGGCTGCCGAATCTTTACGTATTCTTCAAAATAGGTATGAACAAGGTTTAACCAATACAACCGATCTTTTAATGGCATCCACACAAGTTTCTCAACAAAAGCTTTCTAAAGCACAAGCCTTATTAAAAGCGAATATTACTAAGGCCTATATTCAATTTCTTACTACATCATTCAACAAATAAATCAAATTAATACTATATACTTTTTTATGAAAAAATCTATTTATTTAATTGCATTAACTGTATTAACTTTTACAAACAGCTGTTCGTCAAAAAAAGAAGATAATACAATAACAAAAGACAGTGCTATTCTTGTTCAAGTAGCAAGCCCGTCTTTAAATGATTCTAAAGAACTTAATGTAAGTGGCCAAATTGAAGCTGCCCAGTCTGTTAATATTAGTACAAGGATGATGGGTTTTATCACTGCTATTAATGTAAAAATTGGCGACCATGTTAGCAAAGGTCAATTACTTGTAACTATTAGTAATGATGATATTAAAGCAAAAAGAGCACAAACAGATGCCATGATTGCAGAGGCTGAAGCTGCTTTTAACAATGCAAAAAAAGATTTAGACAGGTTCAATAACTTATACAAACAACAAAGTGCTTCTGCAAAAGAATTAGACAATATCAATTTACAATTTAATTCTTCAAAATCACGATTAGAAGCAGCTAAGCAAATGCGTAATGAAGTGAGTGCAATGATGAATTACACCCAACTAACTGCTCCTTTTGCTGGTATTATTAGTCAAAAAATGATGGATGCCGGAAATATGGCTAGCCCAGGAATGCCGATTTTAACAATTGAGCAAGCAGGTGAATTGCAAGTAAGCGCATCAGTTCCTGAAAATATGATTCAGCAATTAAAATTGGGTGCTACTGCAAATGTTCAAATTCAATCTGCTGAAAATTCATTTCAATCAACAATTAGTCAAATCAATCCATCCTCTCAATTTACAGGTGGGCAATTTATTGTGAAAATTAAAATTCCAACAGCTACTCAAAAAGGATTGTACGCTGGTATGTATGCTACTATATCTGTTCCTATTAAAAATGCAATAGAAAAAACAAGTATTCAAAATGCAGTACTTGTTCCACTTTCTGCTATAGAATATAAAAATCAATTAGCAGGATTGTTTACCATAAGTAGTAATAATCATGCTTTACTAAGATGGGTAAGACTAGGCAAAACTTATGAAGACAAAGTAGAAGTATTAAGTGGTTTAGAAAAAACAGAAAGTTTTATTATTAGTGCTGATGGAAAACTATTTAACGGAGCAAGCGTAAAAATTAAATAATTCTATACAAATAACATGAGCACTAATAATTTTTAATACTGATTGAAATTATTACTAGCAAATTACATGTACTCAAATTTAATTAATAAACATGAAAAATGGATTTTCAGGAAATATAGCAAAATCATTTCTGCAGTCGAAA
>CAIKZP010000107.1 GCA_903831935.1 uncultured Bacteroidota bacterium
TTATTGGTCTTTCTAAGGCCGGTTTAAAAGGCATTGACATGATGAACGTAACCATTATGGCTATTGTATTTGGCGGGAAAGCCTCTACTGGTGTGGTTTTGCCATTGTTATGTGCTGCCGATATTATGGCTGTATTGTATTATCATCGACATGCACAATGGGTGCATTTTTGGAAATTAATTCCTTGGATGGTACTGGGTATTTTAGTTGGTGTTTTTGTAGGAAAAGATTTAAATGAAGGGATTTTTAGAAAGATAATGGCGGTTATTATTGTTTTAACAGTGGTTATTATGATAGTGCTAGAATTTCGTAAAACAATGCCCATTCCGTCTAATAAATTATTTGTTGCCAATATGGGATTAATTGCAGGCTTTACAACTATGCTTGGCAATTTGGCGGGCGCTTTTTCTAATATTTATTTTTTGGCTATGCGAATGCCTAAAAATGATTTTATTGGCACAGCTGCTTGGGTGTTTTTAGTAATCAATTTATTTAAACTTCCTTTTCAAATTTTTTATTGGAAGAATATTACTACCAATACACTTTACACCGATCTATTATTATTACCTGCCCTTATTATTGGATTTATACTTGGATTAAAAATAGTCTCTAAAATTAAAGACGATAATTATAGAAAAATAGTGATTGCCTTAACCCTTGTAGGAGCGATTGTAATTTTCTTTAAACGTTAATATTTAATAGTACCTAGAAAACTTTTATTAGTCAATTAAACTTCGTTGATTTGTTATCATCAGAGGAGTATGAAAAACACTTCCCCCAATATTTACACTGTATTAAGTAGCCATGGTTTTGCTGATATTATTAACAATAGCAATACCCAACAAAAGTCATTACATGCTACTACCGCATTTAATGCAGGCGAAACAATTTGCAAGTTTAGTGCAGCAACTGAACTAGAAAATCCAACTTATTTAACGGTTCAAACTGGCATTAATACACATATCACTTTAAGCCCCAGCTTTCTGCAATATATTAATCATAGCTGCGAGCCGAATGTTTTTTTTAATACTAGCACCATGGAATTAATGGCATTAAAAAATATTTCAATTGGAGATGAATTGGTGTTTTTTTATCCATCAACCGAATGGGAAATGACACAATCGTTTCAATGCTTTTGCCAATCATTGGCTTGTTTGAAAGAAATTAAAGGTGCAGCTTATTTATCGGCAGATACCATTTCAAAATATCAATTCACTGAATTCATTTTAAAGCAATTAGGTACTTAAAATTAACTGTGTTGACTATTCATTTTCTTGGGTAAATAAATTATTTGTTATTCTGTATTAATTGTCGAAATTTAAAGACTCGATTGCAGCCATTGCAAGCTGACTAAAATTTTTAATCAGATAAGAAAATGAAAAAAACAAAAAACACGGTTAGTAGAAGAGACTTCTTAAACTCTTCTGCCAAATTAGCTTCGGGATCATTGATCCTCAGCGGGTTTCCTACCATTGTTCCGGCAAGTGTGTTTGGAAAATCGGCTCCTAGTAATATTATAAATGTGGCGTCTATTGGTTGTGGAAGAATTTCTACATCGCACGATATGACAGGTATTGCGCGCTATGCTGGTGCCAGAATTATGGCAGTTTGCGATCTTGATAGAAACAGAGCAAATGCAGGCCCAGAAGCAGTTAAACGCAATTACGAACTTGGTGCTGCTTATAATGGCGGACTTAAAGGCGATTGGAATATTAAAGTATATACCGATTATAAAGAGTTGCTTCAAAATAAAGATATTGATGCAGTTCACATTAGTTTACCCGATCACCAGCACGCTATTGTTGGCGTGCATGCAGTAAATGCAGGGAAAGATGTATACTTACAAAAACCTGCTTCTTTAACTATTGAAGAAGGACGTATTTTAAGTAATGCAGTTAAAAAAACAGGTAGGATTTTACAAATGGGTAGCCAACAACGTTCTGTTGATCCATGGCCTCAATTTAAAAAAGCATGTGAATTAGTACGCAATGGCCGTATTGGTAAACTAATTACGGTAGAAGTAGGTTTACCCGGCGACCCTGGTGGTGGAAGTAAAATTCAAATGCCTATTCCAACAAATTTAAATTACGATGCTTGGTTAGGTGCTACTCCCGAAGTGTATTATACCGAAGACAGGGTGCATTCTCAAGATCCAACAAAAAAAGGCGTTAATAGCCGACCAGGTTGGTTGCGTTGCGAACAATTTGGTGCTGGAATGATAACAGGATGGGGTGCACACCATATAGATATTGCACATTGGGGAATGGGTACAGAACTTAGCGGACCAATAGAAATTTGGGGTAAAGCTGCTTTTCCAAATGATGCTCCTAATTACGATGGTCTTTGGAATGTACACGGCATTTTTAGAACAGAAGCCATGTATGAAAATGGTGTACACATGATTGTGTCGAATGAATTACCTAATGGCGTAAAATTCATTGGATCTGAAGGATGGGTTTGGGTAACTCGTGGAGATTATAGGGTTACAGATACCGATCCTGTTTCAGATAAATCTGGTGTAAAACCAATTGATGCAAGCAACCCTGAATTATTAAAATCAGTGATTGGTAAAAACGAAATTCATTTATACGAAAGTTCTGAGCAACACGCCAATTGGTTGGATTGTGTAAAATCTCGCAAAGAACCTAGTGCGCCAATTGAAGTAGGACATCGCTCATGTAGTGCTTGTCTGTTACACCAAATTGCCATGAAGGTCAATAGAAAAATTTATTGGAATCCAAAAACAGAAACATTTAAAAACAACGACAAAGAAGCAACAGCTATGTTGTCTAGACCTCGCCGTAAGAAATATGATTTCTAATAAAATTTTAATTAGAAAGTTTTCAAGTTATTAATCAAAAAAAGGCGGCAATTTCTTGCCGCCTTTTTTATGCTATTATTAGAACTACGGAATAGCTTTTTAATTCAATAGATAGTGTTTCGCTATAGAGTTAAAATCATCTACTTGATTTTTAATCCAATTCGAATCTTTGTGCAAAATATTCGCCATCAACTCTGCAACGGGTTGGGCAATTCTGATACTTTCTTTTGCATCTAAAAATAAGGCGCGTGTTCTACGTTGTAATACATCTTCTAAAGTTCTTGCCATTTCATTTTCTATGGCCCATACTATTTGTGCTTTGTGAATTTGAAGTGCCTCGCTAATCATTTCATTGCCGTCTGCTGCTATGTTTTTTTTCAAAGCTTTGGCATCGGTTCCATAAACATACAAGGGATTTGAAAAATCTGTATTAGGGCTTGAGCCATGAATTAGTAAGTTAGTTGTGGTACATTTTATATGCGTTATTTCAAGTTGTTTTTCAATCGTATCTAAAGTATCTTCTGCCATTTTTCTATACGTAGTCCACTTGCCACCAATAACAGAAATTAGGCCAGAAGCGGAAACAATTATTTTATGTCCTCTAGAAATTTCTTTTGTTTTTTGATGAATTGATTGCGGTGCAGCCAATGGTCTGAGTCCTGCAAACACACTTAACACATCGGCTCTAGTAGGTTTTTTTGTAAGATGCGCTGTTGCTGTTTCTAAAATAAATTCAATTTCTTGTTCTAATGCTTTTGGCTCTATATCCGTTTTGTCAATAGGCGTATCGGTAGTGCCCAATATTAATTTATTATGCCAAGGAACTGCAAAAAGTACACGTCCATCGCTAGTTTCTGGAATCATTAATGCATTAGTAGTTGGCAGAAACGAAGCCGGTAGCACTAGGTGAATTCCTTGACTCACTGATAATATTTTTTTGTGAATTTGATTGTCTAGTGTAAGAATTTCATCTGCAAAAACCCCTGTTGCATTTACTACTGATTTTGCGTGAATGTTATACTGCAAGCCAGTTTCAAGATCCATTGCTTGAATGCCAAAAACTTTTTGATCTGCATCTTTTAACAATGCAGTAGTAGTAAAATAGTTAATGGCATAACCACCTTTTTCCCAAATGGTTTGCGCTAGATTGAGTGCTAGTCTTGCATCGTCAAACTGACCATCGTGGTATAAAACACCTCCAACTAAATTTTTACTTTTTATACCTGGCAATTGCGCCAAAGTTTTTGTGCGAGAAATAAAATACGAACTGCCAAAACTTAACCTTCCTGCAATCCAATCATATATTTTTAATCCAATAGTATATTTTATTACTTGAAAATAAGAATACACTGGAATAATAAAAATTTGGTCTTTAACTAAGTGCGCTGCATTGCGTTTTAAATAACCTCTTTCTATACTTGCTTCACGCACTAGTTTTAGTTCGCCATTAGCCAAATACCTAACGCCGCCATGCACTAATTTGGTGCTTCTGCTAGATGTGCCTTTTGCAAAATCGGCACGCTCAACTAATAGTGTTTTAAGACCACGCATTGTTGCGTCTAAGGCAATTCCTAAGCCTGTTGCGCCGCCTCCAATAACTATCAAGTCCCAAACTTTTTGTTTAGAATTAATAGCATTTAAACATTGGGCGCGATAGTCTGATGATGACATTAAGCGAGTTTCTAGGGTAAAGTATTCAGCATTTTATAAAATAGTTGGCCGCTAAATGCTTCCTGAAATTACTTATAATTTACTAAGAATCAGTTATTTCAATATTAAATTATAGTTTCGGCTCCCAACCCGTCTGATAGGTTCTACTCCAATATTTCAGGGCATCGGCATCGTGCAAAATAGATTTGGTTGTAGGATAAATTTGCAAGGTGCTATAATATGAGATATTAATTTTTGAATTATATTTAAATACACAAACCTTAAAAAAATTATAAATGAAAAATTTAGTGCTGCTTTTATTTACTTGTATTTTATTTTCGTGCAACAACAAAGTTGCAAAAGACCGCTTATCTAAAGCGTCTTCTGAATATAAAAATGGTTGGTTTTATGTTCATTTAGAAGGTTCTCCTGCCGATATTGGTTACCAACATGGTTATTTGTTATCTGCGCAAATTGATACCGCAATTCAAGCCACCAGTTATTATTTAGCGCACGAAACCAAACACGAATGGGATTTCTATAGAGCTGCAGCAAAAAACTTTCTTTGGAACAAACTAGATCAAGAATATAAAAATGAAATCAACGGAATTGCCGAAGGATTGCAGGCAAAGGGTTTAAAGTATGATAGTTTAGATATTACAGCATACAATGCACTTGAAGAACTAGCTTACTATTATGTTCCACAATTAATGAATAAAGCAAAAGCTGGTTCAGGAAATAATAAAGCACCTGGAAATTGTAGTGCATTTATTGCAACGGGTAGTTATACCAAGGATGGGAAAATTGTAATAGGGCACAATAACTGGGCTAACTATATTTTTGGACAATACTGGAATGTTGTTGCAGATATAGTTCCAGAAAATGGCAACCATATTATTATGGATTGTATGCCTGGCTTTATTCATAGTGGCGATGATTTTGTTATTTCAGCAAAAGGGCTTCTTATTACGGAAACAACCATTACACAATTTTTAGGATTCGATTCAACTGGTATTCCTGAATTTCAACGTGCAAGAAAAGTAGCACAGTATGCCAATAGTATTGATGATGCTGTAAAAATATTTACTACGGGCAATAACGGTGGTTATGCAAACGATTGGTTAATTGGCGATACAAAAACCAACGAAGTGGCAAAACTAGAATTGGGTTTAAAAAATTACAGAGTATGGAGAAGTAAAGACACTGCAATGATTGGATCTAACTTTGCTATTGATGAAAAAATAATTAAAGAAGAAACCACTTTTGATGTTAATAACAAAACTAGTAGCCCAAATGCACGTAGGCTTAGAATGGAAAAATTAGTTCTAGATTTAAAAGGAAAATTAGATGCTGAAACTGGAAAAATATTAGAAGCAGATCATATGGATGCTACTCAAAATAAACTCCTAAACAATCGTTGTGTTGTGTGTGGACACGTAGAAGAAGATGGACTAGGATGTGCTGAATTTGATTTAGGACCTTTTTACCCTATGGGTTCTGTTCAAAGTAAAGTAACCACTGCAGATATGGCAAAGGACATGAAGTTTTGGGCACATATGGGCCATCCTTGCGGAAAAGATTTTATTGGCGAACCATATTATGCGGCACATCCAGAATATAAATGGCAAGAAAAATTCTTAAAAAATATGAAGTCTTATCCTTGGACTGTTTTTGAGTCAAAAAAATAAACTTGTATATTATTTATAAAAAAAACGGGCTATGAATTTCATAGCCCGTTTTTTTATCTTACTATTTTTATTTTTTTACTTCAACAGGTTTCACCCAGTTTTTTAATGCTTCTAATGTATAAGCAGAATCCCTTCCTTTTAAAATTTTGCGAATATCTCTTACATCTCCAGAGTGTACCAAATCGGCTTTATTGCCAAAACTATTTCTGATATAACTCAATACCGATGCTATATACAAATCGGTATGTTCTTTTTGAGATGGCATTCCATCGGGATAAGTAATATTATCTACCGGCCCTTTCAAACCTGCTAAAACAATATTGATTAAAATGTTTTTATCGCCATTTACCCTAGCAGAGCCAGCCAGTGGTGGCGCTAGTTTTGCTGGTACGCCTTTGCCATCGGTGCCATGACAAGTAGCACACAATTGTTGAAAATTTAAAGAGCCCTCGTACATCATGTCTTTGTCTTTTTCGCCCATTCCTTCGCAACTAGCCCTTAATGCAGCCATTGATTCATCTGTTCGTAACAAAGACCTGGTAGTTGCTTTTACAATTAAACGATTGCTATCATTGAGTGAACGCAATTCTTTTAAAAAGGCAACAGCGCTTGGTTGTTTGCTGTAGCGTAATGATAATGCAAGTTGTACGCGTACACCATAGTCTGCATCTTTTTTTAGTGCTTGTAATTTTAAAAGCAATTGGTCATTATTTGTGCTTAACCATCTTTCACTCATTCTAATGGCGGCTTTTTTAATTTCTGGATCTGAATCTTTAAGCAAATCAATGACCATATTTTGATCAATTGCATTTAAGCCTTCTAGCGTCCAGAGTGCATGTAATCTGGCAAGTGGCGATGTAGTTTTTTTCCAGAAAAATATTTTGTTTAAAAAAGAGGGTTCGTCTGCTACCATTTTTTTAAGTGCAGGTATGACAGATTTATTGGCATGAATTACCAATAATTTTTGTGCATTATCGCGCCACCAACCATTGGGGTGCGATAAATATTGAATAAGCTCTTCATTGCTTGCACTTAGTAAATGTGGCGCAGGTCCTGGCTTGTAGCCATCATGTACTAATCTATAAATGCGGCCACGATTAATATTGAGGTCTAAATTTTTTCTTTTGATTTGAGGATTGATATAACTATCTGGTTTTGTCCAAGCACTCTCTTGAATAATGCCGTGGTACATGTCTACAATGTATAAACAACCATCTGGCCCTGTTGCAGAATTAATGGGCCTAAAATTCATATCGGTTGATGCTAAAAATTCTCTTTTATCGTAGGCGTTTTTTAAATAAGTGATGCCCTCTCTTTCTTCCACTTTTGCACGACGTATTAAACGACCCACGGGTTCGCAGATAAATAAATCTCCCTGCATATTACTTGGCAAACGATCGCCACGATAAATGGACTGACCACAACATGCGGTGAAATGGTTTAATGTACTATCGGCTCGCAAACGACGCTGTCCACCTTGCACATCTGGTGTGGCAACAATTGGCCATACTTCATCAAAATCTTTTGAGCGTTGGTCATTGAAATCTAACTCGCCATACACAGGATTTTCTTGAAAATTTTGTGCTGGTTTTTCGCCACCTGCCGATGAAAAGAATAAACGACCAACATTGTCGTGCGTTAATCCCCATTGGCCTCCGGGCGAACTGCCAATGCTATCTACTTGTAGCATGCCATTGTTATACCTATATCTTACAGGATTACTAGTTACATAAATCCAATTGTCTATATTCCAAATCAAACCCGATTTTTGGTGTTCTAAATTAGCATCGTCTGGTACATCGTTATGGTATACCAATTTTTTTTCATCGGCCTTGCCATCGCCATTGGTATCTCTATAACTATATAAATTATAGGTGTAGGTTTCGTTAACTACCAATCGATCATCGAGTGCTAACATCATTCTTGGCAATACTAGGCTATCAATATAAATGGTGTTTTTATCCATTTTACCATCACCATCGGTATCTTCTAAACGCGTGATTCTACAAGTTGGCAAATGTTCGCCAGTGCCTTCTAAATCTTTCATATAACTACGCATTTCGGCTACATACATTCTGCCATTACCATCCCAAACAATGGCTACTGGTTCTTGAATGATTGGTTCGCTTGCTACTAGTTCAAGATGGTATCCTGGAGGCAATTTCATCGTTTTCATACTTTCTTCTGGCGAAAGAAATGCCGATGATGGATTGGGATCTATTTTGGATGGCCTTTCGGGCGGTGGTGCATCTTGTTGGTTACAAGAAATGAAACTTGCGCAAATGAATGCAACTACTAAAATTTTAGTTGAAATATGCATGTTGAATGTTTGAAATTTAAGGCGCTTATTTGGCTAAATTGATCAATAAAATCTTCAACAATTTTAACTCATTTTCTAGTATTTCAAATTAGGTATTACTATAACGAAATAGGGATGGACAATGAAAAGCTTACCCTGATTGGTTTTTAAAAAACGCTACCTAGTTAGTGTTAATGAAGTAAGGCTTTTACTTTTTGGTGTTGTTTTAAAATACATTTCACATTTCATTTCTAATGATCGCAACAATTTTTGATTATTTTTGTTTGATAAATAAAAGATATGAGTTTAATAGAAGATTTACAGTGGCGCTACGCTACAAAAAAAATGAATGGCCAAATTGTTCCACAAGAAAAAGTGGACTATATTTTAGAAGCTGCAAGACTTGCACCAACCTCTTCTGGATTACAACCCTTTGAAATTCTTGTGATTACAAATAAAGAGTTACTCGAAAAAATATTACCACTCGCACACGGACAGCGTCAAATTACAGATGCTTCACACGTATTGGTTTTTGCCGCCTGGGACAATTATACCGAAGAACGCATCAACGAAGCTTTTGCCAGAAACAATGAAGAAAGAGGTTTGCCATCAAGTGCAACAGATGATTATAGAAATATGTTGTTGAAAATATATTTGGCCAAACCTGCCGAAGAAAACTTTACACACGCTGCCAAACAAGTTTATATTGGTTTTACAGCTGCAATTATTGCTGCAGCAGAACAAAAAGTAGACGCCACTCCTATGGAAGGCTTCAACCCAGCTGCTTTAGATGAGTTATTAAATTTAAAAGAAAAGGGTTTACGTAGTGTTTTACTATTACCAATTGGCTATAGAGAAGCTGAAAAAGATTGGTTGGTGAATATGAAAAAAATTCGCGTTTCGAAGGACAGATTTATTACAGAGTTAAAATAAACTAACACTTAATTACATAGAAATGGGCTGTATCATTAGTTTGATACAGCCCATTTTTTTGCTACCTAAATATACTAAAACTCTAAAAGAGCAAGTTCTTCTGTTTTGTACAAAGACGAGTATTTAGATAAGCCCATAATATGAAATGTTTTTTCAACAATCGGTGCCATATTATAATAGCCTAATTTTCCTTCTACTTCTTGTAATTTTTCAATTACCTCAATAATAATTGATACACCAATACTATTAACCACTTTAGTGCCATTGAGGTTTAGTAAAAACTTACGAGATCCTGATGCCATTTTATCTATACAAATATCATACACCATTTGGCCACCTTCATTGTTAAGATATCCTTCTGTTTCAATAATTACTACTTCGTTTACTGCTGTTACTTTCGTTTTAAAATCGCTCATGTTATTTATTTTTAGTCATTGTTACTGTAGTACCGGAATCGGTTGATTCGAATTCTACTGAATCCATCAAAGCTTGAATTAATTGTAGGCCCCATCCGCGTTTGCGTTCGTCTTTCCCAATTTTGTTTTCAATCTTTGGAATAGCCACTTTAGATTTATCAAATCCAATCCCTTGATCAATTACTTTAATAACCAGGGAACTTTCTTCAATAATAAAATGAATAAAAATATTATTTCCTGCTTTTGAATGTTCAAAAGCGTTGATACAGGTTTCAATCAAAGCCATAGTTATTTCTCCGCTTTGATCTTCAGATAAATGCATGTGTTTGGCAATAATATCTGCCGTTTGTGTGGCTACTAACTCCATATTTGGCAATATGGGTAGTTTTAGCTCAACTGTGGGTGAATTCATGTTGTTGGTTTTAATTTATTAGTCTACTTTTTTAATTACTACAATGGTTATATCATCTGGGTTCATTACTCCGCCTGCCCAGTCGTCTGCTAATTTTACCAATGACTCTTTTATTTGTTCCGCTGAATTTTGGGTGTTTTCTAAAATACATTTAAACACATTTGGATAATCAAGCATTTCATTTTTTAAACTTGGCAATTCAGGAAGACCGTCAGATAACATAATACAGATATCCCCTGAATTAAATTGACGGGTTACAGAACTAAACTTCTCCTTATCCATACCTCCTAGTGGTAGATTTGAAATAAGTATTTCTTCTAACTTATTTTCAGCAGCATTATAGATATATGTTGGAGGCATTGCTGCTGAGCTAATAGTAATTGAATCTTTTTTAACTTCTGCAATACTCAAACTCATTCTTAGTGTGCCAAAATTAATACGCCTTACAATTTTATTTAATTTTTGCATCATGGTTGAAGGATCTTCTAAATCAATCCCATTTAATGCAGCCTTGGTTACTGCCACCATAATACCAGAGGTTACTCCATGTCCGGTAGCATCACCACAAATGGAATACAATGTACCTGTATCGCTTTGTAAGAAATCGAAATAATCTCCACCAACTTCAGATGCGCATTTTAAATAAGTAGTAATTTCTATGCCTTCAATAACTGGTGTTTTTTTAGGCAATAAGCTCATTTGAAGGTTTTTGGCCTCTTCTATTTCTTTTGCTTTGCGTTTGCCTTCTTGTCTTTCATTATTTTGTTTTTCTCTGATTTTGAAAACAAAAAATATTAAACTAACCAGTAATAGAATATAAATAATAAAAGACTCAATTCTTGCCCACCATGGTGCAGCTCTATAAATCTGTAATTTTAAAATGTTTTCACTTTTTTTACCGCTACTATTAATGGCATAAATTTCAACTTCGTTTACACGATAATACCTAAGAGATTGCAGTAAAATTTTATTGTCTTCTTCATTAGAAATAAACCCACTAGTAACACCTGCTATTTTGTAAAAGAATTTAACCTTTTTTGTTTTGTAAGAAGTAGAGGTAAACAAATTAAGCGCAAGTGAAACAGCATCGCTGTTCATATTGATAGTGTAATTACTAAAACCTATATTCTGGTACTCATTGTTTTTATTAATAGAATTTGCATTGAGTATTTCAACCCTAAATGGTCTATTATCTAAATAAATGTCTTTGAATTTAAATAATTGTATTTTTTGAGTACCTGTTATTATAATTGAAGAATCTTGGTGGTGCAAACCTTCGTTTAAATAACTAGCTATGCTTAATCCATCTTCAGCATCTATATTTTTAAAAACGATTTTTTCTGGATTATCAAAATAGTTAATTCCATTAGTAGTAACAACCCAAATATTATTATTGGATTGCATCAAATCAATAATATTATTAGACAATAGCCCGTCTTTACTAGAATAGTTGTTAAAGAGTTTTGTCTTTAAATTGTATCTAAATAAGCCGTCTCCTTTTGAAGCTATTAATAAGTAATCAGTTCCCTTAATATAAAACAATCTTGTTGGAGAACCACTTGCTAGTGTTGTTAAATCGTTTAGTACAAAATTGAATTTTCGAACAAAAGAATTAAGGTTTTTATTAAACAAGTAAAGGCCTGTTTCGGAATTACTAACCCATAACTGATCATTTATTTGTTCAATGTCTTCGAAACCTTTAGGAATATTTTTATTAATTAATGGGTCGTATTGAAAACGCGTAACAGATTTAGTAGTGGTATTTAAAACTGTAATTCCTTCTGGTAAAGAAATATACAAATCGTTGCCAATTATTTTTAAATTAGAAATTGCATTACCAGTTGCACTTTTAGTTGCTAGCGAAATTTGAGTTATGGTACCGCTTGTTAAATCAACTTCATAGAGATCACTGGTAGCAATGTATAATTTATTGCCATTAATTTCGAATGAGATTTTGTTTAAGTTATTCTTGCCTATTAAAAACGGCAGATTTATTTTTCTGGTAACCTGTGAGTTGTTTTTAACAAAGTTTATTTCTGATCCAGAAACAATAATACTATTTGACTCATCTAACGCTTTGTAATATAATCTTTCGCCATTAACAATATTGCTTGGCGCATCTATAATGAACTGTTTAAAATGACTAATAGCAAAAACACCATTTACTGTTCCAATAATTAAATCATCTGATTTTTCGTCAATTGCAAAAGCAGTGATTTTATTATTAATGCTTACTTCGTTTATTGTACCACTACTTTTATTGTATTGAATAAAAGAAGATTGATTGGTAGACCAAATAAAAATTTCTTTTTTACCAAAGCAAAAACGTGCATCAGAAAAAGATTTATTTGAACTAATAATTTGTATTGGACCAAAACCACCATTTGGCAAAAGAGTTAATTTACACAAAGATGTTTCTGTTAGTATTAAAAAGGTTTGGTTGTCAACCATTGTAACATCAACTACTTTTTGATTTTGAAAAAGTACATCTTTGGTAAATTGATTATTCTTACTATCAAAAACATTTAAACCACTTGAAGTCGCTACTAAAAATAAATTAGTGGCGTTTAAGGGCTCAATATCATTTATTTCATTAGACAATAAATAACTACCCGTTTTTTTAAAAAATCTTTTTACAGTTTTTTGTGTTCTATCAAATACATTGAATCCATTGATGGTTCCAATTAAAATCAATTGACTACTACTTGTATTAACAATATCTCTTTGGTTACTATTGAATTTAGCACTAGAAATCGATAGCGGATTTAGTGGATCATACTCAAGAGATTTCAATGATTTCAGTGATGGACTATAATGGAGCACCCCATTGTTTTGGGTAGTTAACCAATAGTCATTATTTGAAAGATCTTTAATTAATGAAACTGGAGCACTCTTTGTAATAATCCTAGAGAAATTAAATCCATAAGGATTAAAAACATTTATTCCGTTTTTAGAAAACGCTAGTACCGTATCCCCAGCCAGATACTGAATTCTGATAATTTCAGAATTCAGTAAACTAGTTGAATCAACAATATTGGAGTAAAATGAATTAACAGATTCACGATTATATACATTCAATCCTTCTTCTGTTCCAATCCATAGAAGCCCTCTATTGTCTATATGAACACATTCTATTTTATTAGAAATTAGCGGAAGTTCAATTTTTCTTTCTTGAGCTAGTAAGCTTAGTGAAAAAAATATACAACCCGCTAAAGTAAGTCCTTTGTATACTTTAATTGCTTGCATTTAGTTGAGCTTTTGCTAATTCTTTAACGATTGCCACCTGCCATTGAACGAAATAAACACTATTAATTTTATTGAATATCTTTTCGCTTTCTACTTTATTTCCTTGTGCTTTTAAAGCCAATGCGTAGAAATAATAAAAATAAATATCGTCTTCTAATCCAATAACTTTTTTGAAGTTTTCTATCGACTCATTTGCTTTTCCTTCCATTAAATTCAGGTAGCCCAATAAATTGTAATAGCGGTTCATGGCTTTAGGATCAGTTTTCAACTGTTCAGTAGATGCCATTTCAAAGTCTTTTGTTTTTTTCTCAGCTTCTTCGTAGTGGGCAAAAAGTATATTGAACCATATATTATAATATAACGAATCGCATTTTACAGCATTTTCAATTCTATTAATTTCATTTTGATTACTAGCCAATTTAATTTGATCAATTTTATAAGCACTCCTATAATTAATTAATTTATTCATAGAAGATTGTGCATCTTCTTCTTTTAAACTATGGCCATAAGTTGCAAATTTTAAATTTTCTATACCAAAACGGTTTGTGATTTTATTTCTTTCTGGAATTTGTAAACTATCTATTTTTATTAATATTTGATTTGCTTCTAGAATTACTTCATCATACTTTTTTTCGTATAAATAGGTAAGTGCAATCCTATCAGAAACACCTGTATTACCTCCGTATTTATTATGTAGTTCATTTCTAAATGCATCGTATTTTTTATAATACTCCCTACTTTTATCGTAATCACCCTTGTATAAATATACGTGCCCTAACATTTGATAACTTTGGGCTATTAAACTCGACTTTTCAGTGTTTAGTGTTTCAGATTCTTGATATTTTTCAAGTGCCTTGTCTAAGTCTCCTTTAGTACGATATAAATTACCATACATACGAGATGTAGCAGCAGCTTTTGGTCTGATTTTAGCAGCTAGTTTAAAATATTTTTCGGCTTCGTCTAAATTTCTTTTTTCTATTGGAAACATATTAAAATAATATGCCCCAGAAGGAGTACCATTTGTAGAGTGCAAATCTGGTATGGACAATGCGGCAGCATAACAATCAGGATTTACTTTTAATGCCTCCTTAAACCTGTTCGAACAACCTTCAGTATTATTTAGTTTATTTTTGATGTCCCCAGAATAAACATAAAGCTCATAGTAATCTGGATATTTTTTAATTAATGAATCCATCATTAAGTCTGATTTTGCAAAATCATTGTTGATGGTTGTTTCATATTTAATTGACACAATTACAGACTCAATTTCAGATAATTTAGCTCGATTGTTATATGCATCAACTAGCCTTCTTTTGTTATCTGCTGGATCAGCTTGATTGTTGTAGTTTATTTTAGCCAATGCAAAATTCGAATCGAGTTCAAATGCCTTTTTAAAATTTGCATTTGATTCGTCATTTTCTAGCTGCTCTTCTCGAAAAACACCTTGATTATAGTTTTCTATCGCCTCTTTAGAATTACTAGTTAAAGGAATTCTTTTGGCTTCTTTTTTCTCTGCACAAGAAAAAAACATTAATGCAAAACAAAAAATGAGTAGTGGGTTTTTCATGTTTACCTTTTATTAATTAAATAAGTTTTTAAAATAAATTAAATTGGGTTTCGAATTGTTCTCTGATGATATTTTTTAATTTTTAGAAGATTTTTTTATACGTTTTTTTAATGGCTCTTAACAACTACTTTAGTAATACCATTGGGATTGTAGATATTATAGGGATGTTTAATATCTTACTTGTGAAGAAATGATTTTATTACCATTTAGCCGATAAATCACATAAAAGAGTTGTTCCAAAACGCGAATAGGGAACAGATTGCCTCCAAACAGCTGTGTTAAAGCATAAAAACAGCTTTTAGCTCTTTAGTATTTTAACTAATATCATCGAAAGATTATTACTTTTTCTTAAGCCCAGAAAGATATTCCAATAGGTTTGCCATATCCTGTAAAGACATTTGTTTATATAGCCCTTCCGTCATCATAGACTGTTTCATTTGGGTGAGGGACTTAATGTTTTTGGTTTTAAAATTCAACTTGCCGCCGCCAGGGAATTTCATTTCAATATCTTGGTCTGTTTTACTAGTAATAATACCAGAGAAATTTCCTCCATCCTTGGTAGCCAAATCCCATCCTTCATAGCCAAAACCTATGCCAGCAGAGGGATGTACAATAGCGTCTAATAAACTTAGTTTAGGAAGTTTAGATCCTATTTCTGAAAGATTTGGACCAAAATCATAACCAATTTCATTCGCTTGGTGACAAAGTATACAGTAATTAGTAAATACTTTTTTACCTGCAATTGCATTGGTTTTAAATGATGCTAAAGAGGCAAGCGTTGGTATTTTTTTGTCGGCTGCTTTTTTAGTTATAGTGCTAATATAATTGGCTGCTTCTTTTCTTACCGCTTCATTTCTTGATTGAATAATACTTGTAGCCAAATCAGTAATTAGTGAGGATTCAATTTTTTTATTTTTTAAAAGTTGTAGCACTTTTGTTTCTCCATTTCTACTTTTACCCAATGCAGTTGCACAATACCTTTTTAAGGTTAGTGAATATTTTTCTGATAATAAAATAGTTTGTAACATGTCAACTAATTCTGTACTTCCAATTAAGCCAAGTACTTCAACCAAACTTTTTTGTTGTGCAAGTTCTTTTGAATTTAAAACAGTCCAAATAGGTTGTGTGCCACAAAGTTGCAATAACAATAATGCAGCATTCTTACTCACCGCTTTGTATGGCTGTTGCAAAGTGAGTTTAAGCAAGTTATTACATTCAGATTTTAATTCATATTTATTTACTAATTCAACATATTGATTTGTTCCGTATATAGACGCAAGTACTTCTGTTAATGCCTTTTGAGCTAGCAAGGAATTTTTAATTGCCGATGTATCAAGTGCATTAATAACCATCTTATTCAATGCAAGTTCATTTTGGTTATTATTATCAAGCATTTTTAATAGCAATGCATATTTAGCAGGACTTTGGTTAAAATCAAATGCTCTAAAATACCTAGCCCTATCTTTTAAACTCACTGTACTATCAGATGCCAATACTGCTAGAAAAGGAACTGCAGCAGGCGTTCTTGCCCTCCAAACAATATCACGTGAAGCGGCTGTTTCTGTTGGATTTTTAATACTGGAAAGATAGGTTTCAAAAAAACTATCCCATTGTTCAGCGGCACCAATACCTAATGCTTCTAAATACCATCTGTCTTTTCCATCATGCTGAACGGCTAGTGTTGCCCATAGTTTGGCAGATTCCGCAGATTTAAAATGGTGCAAAGCCAATGCGCATTCCCTGCGTACTTGGGCATCTGAATCATTCACTAATTGACTAATTGTTTCTACCACCGCTATTCCTAATTGTTTTGCAGCCCTAATTCCAATAATACGTAAATCAGGGTCGGTAGAAGCAATTGCCTCTTGAATGTACTTTCTAACATTGCTTGTTGGCATATTCACTAAACACCAAAAAGCCCTTGAGCGCATATGAGAATTGTTAGACGAGTTCCAAGATTTCTCTAATGCAATAGTTGCCTTATTGCCCATTTGTTGCAAACTATTATATGCATGATATCGAACAGATAAATTAGGATTTTGCAATGCAGCAACAGCCCCTTCGGCAGTACTGTAATCAAGTTTTGGTAAGGTATATTTTGATGCCGAAGGAGCAACTCGATATATTCTTCCACGGGTTTGGTCGCCAGCTTGATGCCCTCCTACACCTGGATCGTACCAGTCTGCAATTATTAAAGATCCATCGGGCGCCACACAAATATCAGACGGCCTAAACCACTGGTCTGTTTCACTCTTTAATACATTAACTGTTGTAGCTGTATAACCTGCTCCATTTTTTGTTACTGGATATGCACGCACTACGTTTGGTCCTGCATCGCAATGAATCATTTGGTTTTGAAACTGCGCTGGCAATAAATTTCCTTCATAATAAACCATTCCTGTAGGAGATCCTGCGCCTGTTTGTAAAAGATTGGGTACTTCTCCAGGATCATTTAAATGCCAGTGACGCATGGGAATAGAATCTTCTATATTCGTTCTAGCTGCTTGCCATCCTGCTCCTGTCATTTCATCCTTATAACCATAATTACCATATGGCATAACATAATTAATACGTACACCTTTATTCCCATCATCGTCATTATCACTTTGCCACAAATTGCCATAGCTATCAACGGCTACTTCATAAGGGTTTCTAAAATTACTGGCCAAACATTCTACACCTGATCCATCGGGGTTACATCTAAAAATCATACCCTGTTTGTATTTTTTAGGGCCTATCACATCGCCATCTTGGTCTAATACATCTTTGCCATTTTTATCTTTCAATGTTTTGCCTTCATTACCCATATTGAAATATAATTTTCCATCCATGCCAAAGGTGAATGCATGTACAGCATGGTCGTGTTGTTCGCCACCAATTCCACTAAATAATACTTCTTTTCTGTCGGCTTTATCGTCTGCATTATCATCGTAAAACACCCACACATAAGGGCTTTGCGATACTATTACTTTATTGCCTAAAACGCAAATACCCAATGGCGCATTTAGTTCAGGTCCCTGATAAAAAACTTTTGCTGTATCTGCTTTACCGTCTCCATTGGTATCTTCTAAAATCATAATTCTATCGCCCAAAGGATTGGTAGGATTACCCGTGTTGGCAGGGCGATAATTATATGCTTCCGTAACCCAAACCCTTCCTCTTTCATCTACGTCTATATTGGTAGGATTTTTTAACATCGGTTCAGTAGCAAAACTATGCACCTCCAAACCTGAAGCAACATTGAGACCCTTTAAGCCATTTTCAGGAAGTCGTTTAGGATCTTCTATTGTGGTATCTGAATTATGATTGCTTAAGTTGGTTAGTTTATTAGCAATTTGTTTAGAGGCAAAAATGCATAGTGAAACTCCAAGAAATAACACAACTAAAACGCTATTTGCAAAAGGACTTTTAAATTTCATTTGATGGCTACTTTATGTGGTTTAAAGCTATTGTTTTGAAAGATAAGCATTCAATTGAAAATGTAAAAACAAAAAAAGCCACTTACGAAATAAATCATAAGTGGCTTTTTTTATGCTAATAAGTTTTATAAATACAAATTAACTTTCTTGTTGTTTTTAACCGATGCATAAATGGCGTCTATAATTTTTAAATCTTTTAGTGCTTCTTCGCCATCAACCGGAACGATTGGTTTTTTTCCTTCAAGAATAATGGCGGAGAATTCTTCCATCTGTACTGTTTGATGTGTTACATGTGCTTGTGTTAACTCTCCTTTATTTGTTTTTCCTTTTATGGGGCCATATCCGGTTGAGGGTAGTAATTCGGCAAATCCTTTGTTGCCATTTAAATAAAAGCGATCAAGTCCGTTCATACCATAACTAGATAAACAAGATGCTATTGCTCCACTAGGAAAGCCAAATTGAAATTGAATGGTTTCGTCAACACCTTCTTTAAATTTAATTGTATCTGTTTTTGTTTCTTGTGCGGTTACCCAAACAGGGTCTTCTCCTACCATATACCTAGCACCATTAATAGCATAAATACCAATATCCATTATTGAACCTCCGCCAGCTAATTGTTTGTTTAAACGCCATTGTGTAGGGTCGCCAATTTTAAAACCACATAGGCCTTGAAAGAATACAATTTTTCCTAATTCTCCTGCTTGTCTCATTCGAATCACTTCTAATGTTTTGGCTTCGAAATGCATTCTATATCCAACCAATAATTTCACATTTGCTTTTTTACAAGCATCAATCATTTCTTGGCCTTCATGCGCATTAAGTGCCATGGGCTTTTCGCTGATTACATGTTTGCCTGCTTTAGCAACTCTAATTGCTTGGTTTTTGTGCAATGCATTGGGTGTAATAATGTATACCGCATCTATATCTGGATTATCCTTTATAGCATCAAAATTTTCGTAGTTATAACAATTTTTTTCGGGGATATTATACTTAGATTGCCAAGCAGTAATTTTAGAAGGAGTACCACTAATAATGCCCACTAGTTTTGCTTTTGTGCATGATTGCATAGCCTCTGCAACACGTGTGCCATAACTACCAAGACCCATAATAGCAACCCTTAAAACAGGGCCCTGATACACTACTTTATTTTTGTCATTGAAAAGGGGTAATTCTTTTCTGGATAATAATGGAATGGCAATAAAAGGTCCGGCTAATTTTTGAAAAAAAATTCTGCGAGAATCCATAGTTATAAGATTTTAATGTTTACTCGAAGTACTATAATTTATCTACTCCTTTACCCATCAACAGCTTTCTACAAAAATTATATACTGGCGTTTCAAAATATTTGTATAAAACAATTGATATTATCCAGAGTATTATAAAATTTCTATCGGGTAGCAAAAACCAATCCTTCAGTTTTAAATTTACATAACTAATATGAATTAAATAAAAAGCAAAAGATGCATTTCCTAGTAATACTAAAAAACTACTGCCTAAAATTCTTTGAAGCTGTGTTTTTTCATAAATAAGTCCGGCCAAAAGTATCATCATACTTGCTGGTAAAATTGTTTTTGATAAAATCATTCCTATTGGGTTATCATAGCCATGATGATACATGTCTTGCTGAAATAAACCAATGATATACATACTGATGAACATTCCCGAAAAACCTAGTATTGTTTTGTATGGAATTTTAATTAGCCAAGTCGACGCATTTTTTACAGCAGTTGCCAAAATCATTCCGCATAAAAAATCAGAACTCCTTCCTGGAAAACTGCCCATTAATAAAAACATCATTGGTTTAAAATATCGTTGTGGATTTTTATTAATGATTTGCCAAATAAAACCAATACTCCAAAATAATAGAAACAGCAATGCCATTGATGCAAGAAGCCATAGCAGGTGTTTCTTTTTAATAAAAAACAACAGCGGTGCAAACAAATAGAAGGTCATTTCAACTGTAAGCGACCAGGCTTGATTTAATCCATCTAAATTATGTAAGTCGCTAAAGCCGTGTGCTAGCGTATAAGTCAGTGCAGAAAAATGGAAATTTCCATACGATTTGTCTAGATAATAAATGCTTAATATTAACCAGTAAAGTGGCAAGATTCTGGCACAACGTACTAGAAAGTATTTTACATAATTAGATGCAGCACTTAAGGGTTTGTCTTGATAAGTATAAGCAATTAAGAAACCACTTAACACAAAAAATAACGATACTCCAACATGAAATTCATTGATTAATCGAATGAGTTCTGGGTGCAGATTGGCTCTCCAATATTTTCGATTGTGGTAAATAAAAACAAGGCATACAGCTAAAAACCTAACCCCTGTGAGTGCACTGAACCTGATTTTTGAATTAGCGTTTAGTGTTGCCTCGGTGGTCATTATGATTTTTTAAAAAACTAATGCTAATTTACTTAAGTTAGTATTAATAATACCCATTTCTTCGGGCGTTATAATTACATCGCTTGCTTTTGCGTTTTGGGTAGCTTGATCTGCATTTCTTGCACCTACTAAAGCAAGCGTAATACCTGGTTGTTGTAAGGTCCAAGCAATAACTAATTGCGCAAGTGTAATATTTTTGTCGGCTGCCAATGGCTTAATGGTATCTAAAAAAACATTCGTTCTATTAATATTTTCTGCAGTATAAAAACGATTGGTTTCTCTGGTGTCTCCATCGTTATATACATGTCCGGGTTTAAACTTACCAGTTAGCAAACCTCTGTGTAATGGACTATAAGCAATCACTGCTTTTTTGTTTTCAATACAATATGGCACCACTTCTTTTTCAATATCTCTAAACACCATGCTATAAGGCACTTGGTTTGAAGCAAGCGAAACCACCGTTTCTGCAACTTTCATTTGATCGGCAGTATAATTACAAACACCTCCTGCTCTTATCTTTCCTTGTTTTTGCAATTGCACAATGGCTTCCATTGTTTCTTCAATAGGCGTAGTAGGATCTGCCCAATGAATTTGAAAAAGATCAATATAGTCTGTGCCTAATCTGCGCAAGCATTGCTCGCACTCTTCAATTACACTTTCTTTGCCTGCATATTTATACACTTCTAAAGGACTGCCATCATTGAATTTACTAGAGAAAAAATGCTGGCCTTTTTGCATATCCCAACGAAGACCATATTTAGTAAGAATCTGCAGTTTGTGTCTTGGCAATACTTTTAATGCATCCCCAACAATTTCTTCACTTAAGCCTTGGCCATAAGCTGGGGCTGTATCAATTGAAGTAACGCCAAGTTCATACGATGCTAAAATGGCTTCCAAAGCCTCTTTACGATCGGCTCCACCCCACATCCATCCACCAATAGCCCAAGCGCCAAATGTAATGGCAGAAGCTGTAATACCTGATTGACCTATTTCTCTGTATTGCATAGTATTATTTATTAAAATACTTGCAAAGGTTAGGAAAAATTTGGTTGAAATAGATTAATAAAGTTTTACTTATAACTAAATGGAAATAGATTTTATAAAAGCAGAAGGCGTAACCCCCTTTCGCTCTTTAAATGCGTCAATGAATTTTGACCTAGAAGCAAACCCTGCATTAGATGAAATAGCTTCTATTGTTAGATTTTTAGTTTCGTCTTGTTCAATTAAATGACATACATAATCAATTCTTAAATTTTTACGCCATTCACTGAAAGTAATGTTCAAGTCATTATTAAAATAATTAGATAAAAACCTTTCTGGAATTTTTAAATCGAAAGACATTTGAGAAAGTGAAAATTCTTTTTGAATAAATGGCGTTTTAACTAAATAATCATTTAATGTTTTTTCAAAATCTTGAATAACTACTGCTGTTTTAACCTTCTTAGGTAAACTAGATTTCAAAGCTGTTATAATATTATCGCTCTGTTTATCATTTGTGTAAGATACGTTCCCGTAAAGGATTTTAGGGAATAAGAATAAAAAAATATTTTGTAAAAAAAATCCGCCGCCGCAAATATCAAAATAATATTTTTCGGAAAATAATTTAGTTGATGGTATATTAAAAATAGAAAAATGAATGCCATATATGGTAGTCATGTGGCCAATACTATTAATGGCAATAACTATTTGAATACTACATAATAAATATATCCAACGTTTTATAATTGAATGGTTAGAAGGAAGCTTGTTAAATATCTTTAATGTTATTCTTCCATTATTGTAAAAGTATCCAATGGAAAAGATTGCATAAATTAATAAGTGAATTGACCTAGAGAACAGAATAAATTCAAAAGATACAAAGTAGAAATTGAGTTTGTAGTTTTCGGTAATATTTACAATTTCGTGGGCAATTTTTGCCTTTTGATCGAAAGGCAATGTGGTAAAAGGCAAACAATTGATGATGATAAAAACAGCGGGTATTAAGTGCAGCCAATCCCATTTTTTTAGTTTGTTATTGTCTGCTAGTGTTGTTTTTACATAGTAATACAAAAGCGGCCCCAATAAATAAGACAAAGGCAACCAATTTACAAAACAGACTCCTTCCCAAAATATATCCTTCGAAAAATGTAAGCCATAGTATACCATTACCACTAGGTTACAGCATAAGAAGAATAACGCTAAAAATATATTCGACCTATTTAATGAGCTTAAATAGTAGATCAATATAAAAGAAGTGAAAATCCCAAACAAGGGAAATAGTATGGCCATAAACGGATAATTACCAGTTGAAACTTGTTCAAGATAAGTAAAAGCACATAGTATTTAAGGGGTTATGGAATTGTTGATCGTTCATTTTTGTGCCCATTTTAGCTTTAAAGGCTTATTGTTTATTTCTAAATCGTCAATCATTTCGTTAACTCATCAAAAAAATTATATATATAGTTCAAATATGTTCCAAAACGCGAAAAAGGAACAAATAACTAAAATTTAAAAAAACATTTAAACCCAATCCTTTTTCTTTGATTTTATAAACCAAAAATTAAAAATCATGAAAAAAATCATCTTAGGAGTTTTAATCTCCAGCAGCTCCTGCAGCAAAGTAATTTGATTGAATTTGATATAAAAAATGGCTCATATTTCTATGAGCCATTTTTGTTTGCGTTATTTGTTGCAACTAGATATTACAAATAGCTAAGCCACCATTTGTCTTTATGATTTTGTTTATACGTATCGTATTTTTTACAAATTGGATATAGCAAAAATATAATTCCCATCCAAATAGCATAAACAGCCCAAAGGCTAACTCCATAGCCTTTAAGTCCTGGCATAAAACTAATCCAAGTAGTTAAAATCATATTGATCCAACCAAATCCAGTTAGTTGTGCAAAGAGCATTGCTAAAAGGTGAATTAGATAGATATGAAGGATGTAGTAGAAAAATGGAACCCTTCCAAAAGTACAAAAGAAGTCGACTGCTTTTCCCTTTAATTTTTCGGTATTTGCTAAAATTAAAAAAGCTACACCCAATGTCATTAAAAGGTATAATAATGAAGGCGGATATTTTTGAGGATCTAAAAATGATACAAGGTCTTTAGAAAAAGAACCATAATGCTTAAA
>CAIKZP010000108.1 GCA_903831935.1 uncultured Bacteroidota bacterium
CTAATAGAGGCATTATTACACCACTGCGGAATGCGCAAATAGAATGGAAATTCTACTGCAGTTTTTGTGTGAAAAACAAAACTAATTTTATCTTCAAAAGGATAATTGGTTTTTTCATCAATACTAATATTTGTTCCATTACCAACTTTCATAGTTACTTCACTAGCCGAATAAATAACAGCAGCAGCGCCATTATCTGGTGTTGCCATGAATAAGTTTTCAGAAAAATAAGGCCATCCTTGCGCATGGTTGTGCTGACAACATCTAGAGCTGAAAGGATTCATCATTAAAAAAGGACCAGCGTTATCAATACCTGGCGAATGATTTTCTGCATCATTCAACACCATATTTGGGCTAGTAATATATCTTAATGATTTAAAGTCTGCCATCACTGCAGCAGGATATGAATTGAATGCAACATTTTCTGCTTGATCGGCCCAAGCAATATCTCCAGTCATGCGCATCATGTGTTCATCGGAGTTCATTTCTTCTACCATCCCACATGTTTCCATTCCTTGGCGTGGATCATCATAACCAGGTCTTGCTACTTCATCACTTCCAAATAAACCACCAGGTACTTGCCCAAAATATTTGCGTACTATATCAAAAACTTCATAACTCGCTTTCAGGTCTTTTTCGTTATGTGATAATTGATAAAAAGTTGCAGGCTCACGAAAGCCTTGAGACACATTTACATTATGCCAGTCGGGTAATTCATTATACCATTTTGGCCATTCTTTTTTTAATGACCTACTATGATTTTTAGATTTTGCGGGGCTGTCTCGACTAGTCCAACTTGTTCCTTTGTTATGAATTTTGTTAGCCAAATCTAATAGCCAGGCTTCATGTGTATGATTGTATAACCATAAAACACTGTATAAATTATCGCCTGCACGTAAGCCCTGCCAATACATTTGCAAGAATTTATCTTCCGGATAATTTAGTTGGTATCGAAAGAAATTTTGCATGAGGCTAATAACTCTTTTGTCACCAGCATATTCATAATACGATTGCAAACAATAAAGCATAATCATCTTGGGCCAAAAATCTTCAACGTCTTTTTTAATATTTACCGGTCCAAAATTTCCGTCTGGTTTTTGACTACTAAAAACACCTTCTAACCAAACCTTTGTTTCTGCAATCATTGCAGGGTCCTTTAAAATATAAGCAAGGTTACCATATCCTTTTAACCAATAAGGCAATTCTTCCCAACCAAATCCTCCAGTACCATCTTTACTTAGCCAAGCGTTATTGTCTTTTTGTAACCAAGCACTGATTTCGCCCAAATGTCCGGTGAGTCCATCTTTTTGACGCACTAGCATTTCTTTTAACCAGCCTTTTGGTTGAATAGCAGTAACAGGCAATTTCAACAAACTATTCTGAATCAGCGGCGCAGCATTGTTTAAATAAAAACTGTTTTGCAGTTGATTGTTGGGCTTGTTAACTATTGTAATACCTGTTTGATCATTGCTAATAAATGAAACAAGTAGCACTAAGCCAATAAAAACAAAGGATGCTTGAATGATATTTTTCTTTTTCATGGTGGCTGGTGCTAAATTTTTGCAATTGTAAATCTGTTGAAGGGCGCTTAAAAATAAGGAAACCTTTTTTATAAGTCATCTATTTTATACCAATCTTCATAAATGTAATACAATATATATTTATTGTTTATCAATAAATAATTGTATTATTGCCATATAAATCAACTAAATGAAACCAAACCTTTTTCGCTCCATAGCAAATAATATTATTAAAAAAGACGCTTTAAATAGAAAAATTAAAAGATACTTCTTTGGTTTAATGGTGCTCTATATTATTCTAGGATTATTTGGAAGGTTCAAGCCAGATGGAATTGAAGTGTTGGTGCAACCCAATAGTCAATTGATGGTTGCTCAAAAAGATATTACAGTATATCCGGCATGCACTTTAAAACAAATTGGGGCCTTGCATATTAGCCATCCAACAGTTTTACAACAAGCATTATTTCCCGATACAGTATTGGGCATTGATTTAATTACACTTTTATGTATATGCCTTGGTTGTATTTTAATCGTTTTAATCATTCCTAAACTGAATGAAAACAATTTATTTCGCAACGATATTTCATTACTGATAAGAATCTTAGGATACTTAATAATATTCCATAGTGTATTTAGTATTTATAGAATGGTGGCTTACATACCCAATGAAATAGCCATACTCACTAATCATGAATATGTAACACAAAATAAATTTCCAATTTTTGTGTACGCCGAAGCATACATGGGTTTACTAGTGATTGCCATCTCTTATATGTTTAAAAGAGGGTTACAATTACAAGAAGAATTGGATTTAACCGTTTAATTTCATCATTCATATTTTAATCATGCCAATAGTTGTTAATTTAGATATCATGTTAGCCCGAAGAAAAATGAGTTTAACAGAACTCAGTGAAAAAGTAGGTATTACAATTGCTAATATGAGCATTCTTAAAAGCGGTAAAGCCAAAGCCATTCGTTTTTCAACACTAGAAGAAATTTGTAAAATATTAGTTTGTCAACCTGGTGATATTTTAGAATATATGAATGATAAGGAGTATAAACAACTTTTTAAAAAGTAGGGAACATAAAAAATTGAGTTAAATTACCAATCAATAAATGATTCAATCATGAAAACACCTAGTTACAAATATGCATTCGTGTATATCACTCCGCTAATTGTTTTATTATCTATTTATTCAAAAAATTATTGGTCATTTTCTGCCGTTGCAATCATATTTATTATCATTCCTTTTTTAGAACTTTTTACAAAAGGCTCTACTGATAATTTAAATACACTACAAGAAGATATTGCCAAAGAAAATAAATTGTATGATTGGTTGATATATGGATTAGTGCCATTACAATATTTGATTCTAATTTATTTTTTGTTTCAAGTGAGTGATCCAAGCCTTCCATTTTATTTTAAATTAGGAGCCACTACTGCATTTGGAATGGCCTGTGGTGTTTTAGGTATTAATGCCGCGCACGAATTGGGGCATAGAACAACTTGGTACGAGCAACTCATGAGTAAAATATTGCTACTTACTACCCTTTACATGCATTTTTTTATAGAACATAATCGCGGACATCATAGGCATGTATCAACAGAAATTGATCCTGCATCTGCAAGGTTTGGTGAAACTGTTTATGCTTTTTATTTTCGTTCAATAGGGGGTAGTTGGATTTCTGCTTGGCATTTAGAATCAGAAAAATTAAAACGAAAAAATCTACCTTTTTGGAGTACTAAAAATGAAATGTTGGTTTTTCAAATTGTTCAGATCCTTTTGATAGTAAGCATTTGGCTTGTTTTTGGCGGAAATACTTTATTGTTTTTTTTGCTGGGATCATTAATGGGCATTTTATTATTAGAAACCGTAAACTATATAGAACATTATGGTTTACGCAGAAAAAAGACCGGAGATCATTACGAAAGAACAATGCCCATTCATTCTTGGAATTCAAATCATCCAATAGGAAGGCTAATACTATTAGAACTTTCTAGACACTCCGATCATCATTTTATTGCCAATAGAAAATACCAAATACTAAGACATTTTAATGAAAGCCCACAAATGCCAACTGGTTACCCGGGCATGTTGCTATTATCGCTTTTGCCGCCCTTATGGTTCAAAGTAATGCATAACAGAATTGCTGCTTACAAACAAACGCAAAAAGGAGTAGAACTCGCGTAAATAAACAATAAACTAAAAGTGAGGAACCAATAAATTAATTCGTTCCGCTAGCAGGTTCAAATAATTTTTTCAAGAAATTTTTAAGGTCATCGCCACGAAGATTTTTGCCAATTATCTTTCCTTCTTTATCTAATAAATAGTTTTGAGGAATTGCTTGAATGCCATAAGCTTTAGCAACTTCATTATCCCAATACTTTAAATCAGAAACATGGTTCCAAGTTAGGTTGTCGTCGTGAATGGCTTTCATCCATCTGTCTTTTGCACCAGGTTGGTCTAATGAAACGCCTAATACAGTGAAGCCTTTGCTTTTATAGGTATTAAATGCAATAACCACATTTGGATTCTCTGCTCTACATGGTCCACACCAGCTAGCCCAGAAATCAATCAATACATATTTGCCTTTTAAAGAAGCCAAGCTAACTGGAATGCCAGCAGTATCTTTTTGTGTAAAAGGAATTGCAAACTGTCCTACTTCTAATTTTTTAGCCAACTCAAGTTTTTCTGCAAATACTTTTCCGCCAGGTAAATTTTTAGGAACAGCACCAAGTTGTTTGAATATTGGTTCTGCAGTGCTAGGATTAATAGCATATCCCGCATATTGGTTTAAAGCATAAATAGCTATTGCAGAATTTTTGGTAGCAGGCGCTTTTAAGAATGGTAAGTATACTGCCACTTTAATTACTTCATCTAGTGAATCAATTGCTTTGTCTATTTTATCTGCGGCAACCTCATCCTTAATTTTTTTAGCTGCAGCATATTTTGCAAACAAGTCTTTTTTTGCAGGATCATAAGCAGCTACTTTATTTTTAAGTACTGTATAAATATCGTGCGATTTTGAACCAGTAATGGTGCTGTTGCTCAAACTGTCTTTTGCAACAATGTTAATAGTGCCTGGCTCTAGGTAAACTGTTAAGTAGTTTCTAGCTGAATTTGGTTTTGCTTTTTTGGTGGTATCGGTTGATTTTACAAGAGATACTCTTAATTGTGCCATTAATGGCTCTTCAATAGCAATATTAAAAACGGCATTTTTGCTATTACGAACATCAACACTATCGTTGAATCTTACTTTGGTGGTTGTATTGTAGTACGATAGAAAAATCTTCTCTACAGGCTCTAAATTACTAGTTAAGTCGGCCTTAATGGTTAAGTTAGGCTTGGCAATAGGCGTAGTAGCTGTTTGGGCATTTGACTGATAAAAGCCTACAAACAGTAAAGCAAGAAAGCTGATTTTTTTAAGCATGGTAATGATTTAAGTATGCAAGATAGGGATAATAAGTCTACCAAAATGGTAGGCAATGAAAATTTTCTAATACGTTTAGCCTTTTTGTAATAGATTCTTATAATAAACTTAGGTCTGTTAGCAACTTCAATAAACTCTTCTAATAATTCATCGCAGAATAACAGTTTAGCATGATTCCCTTTAAGTAAACTATCAATTTTAGACAAGTCTTTTGTTAATAAAAAACTTATCCAAAGATTTGTATCTATTATAATTCTATGCTTAACCTTTTGCATAGCGCTTTGACCTAACAGATTCTACTTCTTTTGAGATTTCTTCTAATGTTGGAGGCTTTAAGGAAGCTTTTTTTCTAAGTCTATTAACAACAGTTAAAAATGGGTCAGTAGCAGACATTTCAGTGATTGCAATTAATTGTTTGTCGGCAAGATCTTTTAATAGTTTGCTGGCTTTTGGGTCTAATATTTCAATCTGATAAGTCATGATACCGAATATACAAAACATTATTTCTTTTACTTAACAATTTCCCAATGAAAAATACACAGATTGTTCTATTCAGTTGCTCTAATTGTCAGCTTTAATATGGAATCAATATAGACCATAAATTAATGAAAGCGTTTAGGTCTTATATTTAGGTTTGTATTGAAATAGAAAAATTGAATCAAAAATAAAATAAGTATGAAATTTTTTTTAGTGCTATTAATGTCATTTATTTTATGGAATGGCACCCTGTTTGCAAAAACCGTCATGGTTAAGAATGAAACGGAACTCATTGCAGCCAACGCCAATACAGCGCCTGGCGATTTCATTATTTTAAAAAATGGTATTTGGGAAAATATTTCAATTAAACTTACTTGTAATGGGTTGATGGGCAATCCGATTTATGTAAAAGCCGAAACTGCAGGAGGCGTTATCATTAAAGGAAAAAGTAGTTTGCATATTGGAGGAAATTGGATTGTGGTGGATGGATTGAATTTTACAGAAGGCTATTCATTAAATGGAAATGTTTGGGATTTTAGTGTTGGAAAACAGGTAGCCAATAATTGCCGTATTACGAATTCTTTAATTCATTCATTCAATGATCCAAACAGAATGGTAGAGAATTATTGGGTGGCGTTTTATGGTAAGAACAATAGAATTGATCATAATAATTTTATTGATAAAACAAATCTTGGCGTGTTAGTGGCCGTTTTATTAGACGACGATCGCAGTCGTTTAAATAGCCATAAAATTGATAGTAATTATTTTGGATTCAGAAAACCATTGGGTAGTAATGCAGGCGAAATTATTCGAATAGGTGTAGCAGAGCATTGTACATTTTATTCAAACACACAAGTGGTAAATAATTTGTTTGAACATTGCGATGGAGAAACAGAAGTGATTTCTATTAAATCTTGCGGAAATTTTGTAAGGAACAATGTTTTTAAAGAGTGCCAAGGTGCTGTTGTTTTAAGACATGGTAATAACAATACAATTGAATCGAATTTGTTTCTTGGTAATGGTAAAGAAGGTTCGGGTGGTGTTCGTGTAATTAATGAAGGCAATTGGATTGTAAATAATTTTTTCTCTAATTGTAAAGGAGAAGGTTTTAGGTCTCCGCTTGCACTAATGAATGGGGTATTTAATTCTCCACCCAAAAGATACTTACCAGTGCGAGATGCAGTTATTGCCAACAATACATTTGTTAATTGTACGCCATTTAGTGTTTGTGAAGGAAGTGATTCTGAAAGAACTGTATCGCCACAAAACGTGTATATATTAAATAACCTTTTTTATTCAGATAAGCCAGCTGTAACCTTCCAGTATTTTGATAAGTTAGATGGCATCTATTTCAAAAACAATATGGTTAATGAAAAAATAAAAAAAACAATTGATAATGGATTTGATCAAAAAACTTTTGTTCTTACAAAATTACTAGGGAATGATTTTCCATCATATACAGCTAGCAAAGCAAATATAGATTTGCCCGATTCAATTAAAAAGCAAGTAGCACAAAGATTACAGAGCGGTTTTAAAAATACCATTGGTTGTGCAGGCGCATCATTTATTGAAGCACTAGAAAAGCAATCTCATCAATTAGGAAAGCATTGGAATGAAGCTGTTACAAAGGTTCAAAACAACACACCAGTAGTTGTGAATTGCAAAGATGCAGCGGCTGTTTATCAGGCAATAAA
>CAIKZP010000109.1 GCA_903831935.1 uncultured Bacteroidota bacterium
CCGCCAATACTACTACGCCTAGCACCTGTAACACTATGTAACACTGTGTTCTCTTCGCGCCATCTTAGCACTGCCAATAAACCCATTACTAAGGCTTCTTTATAGTCAATTAATTGCGTATCGGGCACCACCACTTCTATTTGATAGGGTTGTAAAGCTTTTGCAATGCTACTGACTAAAAACTGGTTGTGTGCACCTCCGCCTGTTACTAATAGTTTAGCATTTGGAAGGGGATTTTGTGCGTGCAAATTATTTACAGCATATTGTACTTGCATAGCAATATGTGCTGTATAAGTTTTCAATGCATCGGGTATTGATAATTGGTGCGATTTTACTATTGGGTACACTAGTTCTGTTCCAAAATTATTTGCTAATGATTTGGGATAAGTTTGCTTATAATAATCCAATGCATTTAATTCGGTTAATAGTGCGGTATTTAATTGACCACTTGCAGCCATATTCCCTCCATCATCATAGGCTTTGCCTACTTCGTTGCATAACATATTTAGTACCCTGTTCGCTGCACAAATATCAAATGCAACAATACCTGATAATTTATTGGAAGAAATATTTGCAATGCCGCCAATATTTAATAAATACGCGTATTCCTTTAATAATAATTTTTCGCCAACTGGTACAATTGGGGCGCCTTGTCCGCCAAGTGCAATATCCATCATACGTAAATCGCTAACGGTATTAATTCCTGTAACGGCTGCAATAGTAGCACCATTTCCTAACTGGCCTGTAAAGCCCAAATCTGGTGCATGAAAACTGGTATGTCCGTGCGAACCAATTAGCTGAACCTGGTGGTCTAATTTATTTTCAGCTATAAATTGGTTGACCAGATCTCCAGTATACTTTCCGTATTGGGCATCTAATAATAAATAGTCTTTAGCCAACAAATTAGTAGCATTGTTTAATCGTTCAATCCACTTTTCAGAATAAGGATAGCAGGCTGCTGCTTTTATAGAATAACTCCATTCTCCTCCGCTCTCTATATACTCTGCAAATACAAGGTCTAGCCCGTCTAAACTACTCCCACTCATTAGTCCTATTGCTTTGTAAAACATAAATTTCCTATTACAGTGGTTTGATTTTAGATTTGAACTACCAAATCTACCAAAATCTACTTGCAATTACCCGAAAAGCCATGATAGTAAATTTAAGTAAACACCATAGCCTAGTTAGTAACTGGGTGGCAGAATTAAGAGATATTAATGTACAGGGCGATCGTATGCGATTTCGCAGAAACCTTGAACGTATAGGTGAAGTTGCCGCTTATGAAATTAGTAAGGAACTTCCTTGGCACAAAGTTGAAACACCTACCCCATTGGGCATTCACGAATCAAAAGCACTCGCAGAACAACCTGTTTTGGCTACTATTTTAAGGGCGGGTATTCCATTGCACCATGGTATGATGAACTATTTCGACAAAGCAGACCATGCTTTTATTTCGGCTTATCGCAAACACCACCACGATGGTAGTTTTGAAATAAGTTTGCAATACATGAGCAGCCCCTCTTTAGAAGATAGAATTGTAATTATAAGTGACCCCATGCTAGCAACAGGTGCTTCATTAGTTAAAACCATTCAAGAAATTAAAAGAGAAGGCAATCCTAAAGCCATTCATATTGTTGCAGCCATTGCTTGTACTGTTGGTATTGAATTTGTACAACGTGAAGCTGGTAATTCCATTAAAATTTGGTGCGGTGATATTGACGATGAATTAACAGCAAAAGGATATATTGTTCCAGGATTGGGCGATGCCGGCGACCTAGCATTTGGAAGTAAAATGCAATCTTAACAAGCTAAAGGAATCGTTAATGCCTTATTAATTTTCATATAATAAACAGGTAGTTAGCGTCTTTCGCTTACATTCGATACACTGATGGGTAGAATAAAATTCATAGGACTGATAATTTTTGTGTGCTTGCTGAACAATGCGTCGGCACAGGACCCTCATTTTTCGCAGTTTTTTTCATCACCACTTACATTAAATCCGGCATTCACTGGTAAGTTTTTTGGCTCTTATAGGGTTTCGGGAAATTATCGCAACCAATGGCCTACCATTAACAATGCATTTACTACTGCAACTACCTCTCTTGATTTTCATATGCTTCAAAAACACATAGCTGATAATGACACATGGGGCGCAGGCTTTGTAGGATACAATGACAATAGTGCTAACGGAGCTGTAAAATTCAATTATGCCTCTTTTTCAACTGCTTACCACAAAGGGTTAGATGAAGATGGATTACAACAAATTGGCGCTGGTTTTCAAGTGACTTATGCTAATATGCTAATTAATACAGCAAGCCTAAAATTCGAAGACCAATTAACAAGTGCGGGTTTTACTGGTGTAAGTTCTGAAGTGTTTAGTAATAGTAGTTTGCAAACAAATTATATAGACTTAAATGCTGGCGTTTTATATAATGGCAGCACTTCTGAACGCAATAATTTTTATTTTGGATTAAGTCTCTATCATATTAATCGACCTAAGCAATCTTTTACAGGTGCAAATTTCAATTTAAATCCAAGAGCCACTATAAATGCAGGCGCTTATTTTCCTGTAGGATTTGCTACCACATTGCATGTTAGTGGTATTCAAATGTACCAAGGTGGTGCGTCTGAAACCGTTTTGGGTGGCGCGTTTCAGTTTGCAGCAGATCCGGAAGTTGCTAAGCCAACAAGTTTTTTTGCAGGAGCTTGGCTAAGGCTTAACGATGCCATCATACCTTACTTAGGTTTAGAATTTGACGACTTTAGACTTGGTGCTACTTACGACTATAATATTTCGTCTTTAAGAACTGCTTCCCTTAGTAGAGGAGGCATTGAAGTGTCATTAATTTATACCCGCAGACCATCTAATGACAGGCCAGTTAATTGCCCCAAATTTTAATAATTTATTTTGGCCTATTTGCTAAAAATCGCTGCCAATTATGTTGGTTGGCAATGACATCATTATGTGCTTTGTCACTATAAATAAACAAATATCGTTGATTCATTAATGTTTTTGCATCCACTTCATTTTCATTAATTGATATTGGTTTTAAATGCAAAGAATCCTGCATATAATTTTTAATGAATTGGGTGTTTTTAAAAGTGCCCCCATCCTTTGTATAAATAGCTACAAATCGATGTTTTTTTGATGCTGCTAGCCAAGCCAAATAAGATTCATTACCGCCATATAAGGCATCAAATAAAAGCAATTCTTTTACGGGATAATATTGAATGATTTTACTTATCACTCTATACGCACCACTATGCCCAGCAAGCGTAATAGGATATTTATTTAGGTGTTTGCTTTGTTTTACTGAAATGATATTGCGCTGCGCAAGTTGCACCAATAATTCTTGCACAAAATATTCAAACACACCAGGGTTTTCCATTTTTCCACCATAACTATCTGGTGCGTTTTTTGGTCCTTCCGGAAAAATTAAAATAGCATTCCTACCTGTTGCTTCGAATTGATCAATGAGTTTGAATTCCTTAGCAGCAGTATCAATATTATTATTCCAACCATGAAACCAAACAACTAATTCAAATGGCTTATTTTTTGAAAACCCTGTTGGCACATATACAAGCACACTGCTATCATTGTAGTGATTTGTAAAATCAAATAATTGTTTGTTGTATATATGTCCATTCATTCTGGCCGTATCCGGAAACGGACTATACGCTGAACGGTAGCGTATTAAGCCTGCTTGCTGTGCATTTGCAAAAGAACATAGCAATAAGAATAGGTATAAAAAACCGTTGTTTCTCATGTTGAATATTTGAATAAATCAGTCACTAAATCTAAGTATTAGTTTGATAACACCCCATTTTACCCCACTAAATTGGAATCAATTACCTTTGCAATACTAAAACTCCCCGTTTGTTAAAAGAAATGATCATAGCTGTGCGGGCTTATTTTGAAGCCCACCGGTTTATAAAAAAACACAAGCTCTGGAAATGGATACTCATTCCAGGTATTTTGTATGCGCTATTATTTGTAATTGGCATGCATTATTTTAGTGAAACTTCTAGTAATTTTATTGAGTGGTTGAGTTTAAAAACAGGCTTAAAAACATGGCTCGATAAAATCAATTCTAGTTTCTTAGGCTTTTTATTTACAATTGGCAGTTTGTTGCTTTGGTTAATTTTATTGTTATTTTATTTCTCATTATTTAAGTACCTTTTTTTAATTGTAGGATCTCCTCTTTTTGCCTACTTAAGCGAAAAAACAGAAGCCATTATTGAAGGAAAAGATTTGCCTTTTAATACTGCTCAATTTTTTAAAGATATTGTTCGAGGAATTAAACTTTCTGTCCGAAATAGTTTGTGGCAAACAGTGTATACCATTTCTATTTTGGTATTGAGTTTGATTCCAATTTTAGGCTGGCTTACGCCTGCAATAGCGGTGATTATTGAATGTTATTATTATGGATTTTCTATGCTTGATTATAGTATGGAGCGCCATAAAAAATCGCCCGCCGAAAGTATTTACTATGTAAGTAGTCATAAAGGCTTAGCCATTGGCAATGGACTGGTATTTTATTGCATGCATTTATTGCCCATTATTGGTTGGATTCTTGCACCGGCATATGCTGTTGTAGCTGCTACACTTAGCATGTATCCTTTAAAGCAAATTGAAAAATAATTTATGGCTATTGGTAAAGTATATTTAATTCCTACCGTACTTTTTGAAGAACGTTTAGAAACAATTCCAGCATATATTTTAGATGCCGTTAAAGACTGTCAGGGATTTTTTGTGGAAAACGAAAAAACAACCCGTCGTTTTTTTAAAAAAATTTGGAAGGAAATGGTAATTGACGATTACCAATGGTTTGCTATTCACAAAGCAGAGCCTGCAGTGAAAGCCCAATTTATTCAACTATTAAAATCTGGTAAAAATATTGGCATTGTAAGTGAAGCAGGATGCCCTGGTGTGGCAGATCCTGGCCAACATTTAATTGCCGCAGCACAACAAGCCAATATACCCATCAAACCCTTGGTAGGACCAAGTTCTATTTTATTAGCATTAATGGCTAGTGGCATGAACGGACAATGCTTTCAGTTTCATGGATACCTACCTATCGATTCCCTAGAACGAAAAAATAAAATCAAAGAATTAGAAGCCGATTCTCAAAAAAGAAATTGCACACAAATATTTATTGAAACACCTTACCGCAATAATTCTTTAATAAAAGACATTTTAACTACCTGCAACGAATCAACTCAGTTTTGTATGGCAGTAGACATTACAGCAACAACAGAATCCATCCTTACAAAAACCATTAAGGTTTGGAAAAACCAAACGCCTGATATACACAAGCGCTTGGCTATATTTTTATTACACGCCGAATAGTTTTATTATTCGCAAACAATTACAATCCGTATTGATCAATTAAATAAATCAATCCTGCCATATTTACGGCACCTAATAATAATTCTCTTTTGTGTACATTTTCAAACACATCAGATCTAGCATGGTGAAAATCAAAATAGCGTTGAGCATCAGGAATTAAACCAGCAAGTGGTGTTCCAAAGGTTTGTTTCAACGGACCAATATCGGCTCCGCCACCACCATCAATTAGCTTGTCAATGCCATAAGGTTTTAATAAGGGTAACCAAGATTGCACTTGTAATAATTGCGCTTTGGTATTCATTGAAAAACCGAATCCTCTTGGGGTAAATCCACCCTCATCACTCTCTAACGCAAACACGTGTTTTTCATGATTCAATTTTGCTTGTTCTGCATATTTTAATCCACCGCGTAAACCATTTTCTTCGTTAGCAAATAGTACAAAACGTATGGTATGACGGGGTTGGTATCCTATTGCTTTCATGGCACGCATTACTTCAATCGTATGCACAACTCCTGCGCCATCGTCATGTGCACCTTCATTTACATCCCAACTATCTAAATGACCGCCAATGGTAATAATTTGATCGGCTAAATCTGTTCCTTTTAATTCGCCAATTACATTGTGACCAATTGTATCTGGCAACAACTGTCCATTGGTACGTAATGAAACTTTATAGCCTGCTTTTAATCCCCATAAATAATCTGCATCTCTAGGCCCTACAGCTACTGCTGGAATTTTAGGTAAACTATCAACATAAGCCATTGCCCCTGTATGCGGATCATTTGCGGTAGACTCCGTTAATGAACGAACCATTACCGCAACTGCTCCATATTTTGCTGCACGACTTGGTCCTGTAACACGATAGGTACCCACCTGACCATAAGAAACAAAGGGTTCAATATTTGTAGGATTGAACCCAAAATTATAATACACGATTTTACCTTTTACTTCTGCCTTTCTTTTTTCTAATTCGTCGAAACTAGCCACCATTAACACTTCTGCTGTAATAGTTTTGCCATTGGTGCCAAGTGAATTTCCTAGTGCCAATACATCTAAAACACGATTTGTTTTTTTATGATCTAATTCGGTAATACTTGCTTGGTCTTTGCCACCACGAACCCAGTGTGGCAACATACATTCTTGTAAATAAACCTTGTCTGCGCCTTGTTGTTCTAAAGTGATTTTACCCCATTGAACTGCTTTTGCAAACTGTGGAGATCCCGCTAAACGTCCACCTACTTGTTTGGTTAGCTGATAAAGCAAATCGTATGCTTTTCCATTTCTAAGAATTTCATCCGACAAACGCTTGATCATTACTGAATCTTTGGTTTGTGCATTTGCCAATAAGGGCAAAATTGCTAAAAGGGCAATTAGTTTTTTCATCCGTTGGGAGTTTTAAAAAAATTGAAAAAAATGTTACAGGCTTTCTTCTAATGTATAACTAGGGATAAAGTTAACCAATTGTTGTGTTTATACAAGTATGGATGAGCGGCGATATTGGTATGGATAATTAATTGTTACTTGCAGACTATTTAGAAAATGCTGTTCTGAATACAATGAACTAAACTACAACGGTATGCGCATAGGAATAGTTTGCTATCCAACTTTTGGTGGAAGTGGCGTTTTAGCTACAGAATTGGGCAAAGCACTGGCCGATGAAGGTCATGAAGTGCATTTTATTACTTATCAGCAACCCGTTCGGCTCAACGTATTCAATGCCAATATTTTTTATCACGAAGTAAGCGTACCAACTTATCCTTTGTTCGATTACCCTCCATACGAAGTAGCATTAGCTAGTACAATGGTGGATGTAATTATGAACCATGATTTAGATTTGTTACATGTGCACTATGCCATACCACATGCATCGGCAGCTTATATGGCTAAGCAAATTGTAAAGCAAAAAAATGGCAGAAATATTCCAGTCATTACCACTTTGCACGGAACCGATATAACATTGGTTGGTAAAGACAAAACATACGAACCAGTAGTTACTTTTTCTATCAATGAAAGCGATGCAATTACTGCAGTGTCGCAAAATTTAAAAGACGAAACTTATCGTTCTTTTGCAATCACCAAAGAAATTGATGTGATTTACAATTTTGTAGATGTCAATCGTTTTAATAAAAAACCTATTGATGCATTTAGAAAAGTAATTGCCCCTAATGGCGAAAAAATTATTATTCATGCGTCGAACTTTAGAAAAGTAAAACGTATTGACGATGTGGTGAAAATATTTTCTGCTATTCGCAAAGAAATGCCGGCTAAATTATTAATGGTTGGCGACGGACCTGAAAGGCACGCAGCAGAAGACCTTGCGCGCGAATTGGGTATTGAAGATGATATTCGTTTTTTAGGAAAGCAAGAACAGATGGAAGATATTTTAGCAGTGAGCGATGTTTTTTTATTGCCGTCTGAATACGAAAGTTTTGGACTCGCAGCACTTGAAGCAATGGCTGCACGTACCGTTGTTATTAGCACCAATGCTGGTGGACTTGCCGAAATAAATATTCAAGGTATTACTGGATTTATGTCTAATGTTGGAGACATAGCATCTATGAGTAATCATGCCATCAATTTATTAAAAAACGAAACTGCTTTATTAAAAATGAAAGAAGCTGCTTATGAGCAAGCTTGTTTATTTGATATAAGTAAAATCATTCCGGTGTACGAGAAATTGTATAGTCGGTTTTGCAGAATGCAGCTGAATTGAGCACTTCATTAATACTTTGTAAAATTATTGCACACATTTGCTTTAACTCGTTTTCTTCAATTATTAAAGGAGGCGCAATACGCAAGCGATCTGCTGCAAATAAAAACCAATCGGTAATTAATCCATTTTGTACACACTGGTGCACGATTGCCTGATTTAATTCGGCAGTTGCAAACTGAATAGACATCCATAATCCAGCCGATCTTTTAGCAATAATTGCAGGGTGTACAACCAACGCATTTAATATTTTTTCTTTTGCAAAAACGGTGTCAATGTATTTGCCGTCTAACAAAACCTCTAATGCCGCTTTACCTGCCGCACAAGAAACTGGATGCCCACCAAATGTAGTGATATGGCCTAGTACAGGATTATGCGTGAGCGTGTTCATTAATGCATAATCTGCAATAAAAGCACCAAGTGGCATTCCACCGCCCAAGGCTTTTCCTAACAATAAAATATCTGGCACAATACCATATTGTTCAAACGCCCATAAGGTACCGGTTCTGCCAAATCCTGCTTGTATTTCGTCTAATATTAATAGTGCCCCTTTCTCTTTGCATTTTTTATGGAGAGCTTGCAACCATTCAATATTTGGTTTAATAATGCCAGATTCTGCTTGTACCGTTTCAATTATTATACAAGCTGTTTGATCATCAATTGCATCAATTGCGTCTTGCCCATTAAAATTTACATGTGCAATACTTGGCAGTAAAGGCCTAAAAGCATTGCGCCAATATTCGTCTCCCATTACACTTAATGCACCTTGTGTACTACCATGGTATCCATGATTACAAGCTATTATTATATGCTTTCCTGTAACTCTTTTGGCCAGTTTCATTGCTCCTTCAGTAGCTTCTGCGCCACTATTGGTAAAGTACACGCAGTTTAAACTTTGCGGCAATTGCTCGGTAAGCATTTTGGCATAAGCCACCTGTGGAGCTTCAATAAATTCTCCATAAACAATCAAGTGCATATAGTCTGCCGCTTGGTCTTGTACTGCTTTTACTACTTTAGGATGACTATGCCCAATATTACAAACACTAAAGCCCGAAATCATATCTAGGTATGACTTTCCATTGGCATCCCATAAATGAATACCAGCCGCTTTTACCATTTCAATGCCAATTGGCTTGGTGGAAGTTTGCGCTACATGCGATAAAAAAACTTGTCTGTTTGAAAGCATCATCTAATTGCAAACTTACAAAGAACCCGAGGTTTATCGGCAGAAAAAGGATTGCATCTAGTAACTTCGTTCTGGATATCTTAAAAATCAACATATGGCACTCATTCTTCCTGTTCAAGGCAAACATCCGCAAATTGCAAAAAACTGTTTTATTGCACCTAATGCAACGATTGTAGGAGAAGTATCAATGGGTGAAGAATGTAGTGTTTGGTTCAATGCAGTGATTAGGGGCGATGTGCACTTTATTAAAATGGGCAATCGTGTAAATGTGCAAGATGGCGCTATTATTCATTGCACTTATTTAAAAAGTCCTACCACAATTGGCAACAATGTTTCTATAGGTCATAATGCCATGGTACACGGCTGTACCATACACGACAATGTATTAATTGGAATGGGCTCAATTGTAATGGATCGTTGCGAAATTCATAGCAATTCAATTATTGCTGCAGGAGCTGTTGTTTTAGAAGGAACCATTGTTGAAGCAGGTTCTATTTATGCAGGAGTACCAGCAAAAAAAGTAAAAGATGTATCGGAAGAAACCATTCATAACGAAATCAATCGCATCTCTGCTAACTATGTAAAATATGCTTCTTGGTTTTCTGAAAACAACGATACACCTACAAAATAAACGCTTGTTTTAATAGTTAATTTCTTCCATCTTTTCTAGGATGGTACAATAACTTACATATCGTTCAATAGAAACTATTCCACTATTAACGCCTTCTTTTACTGCACAGCCTGGCTCATTAATATGCATGCAATTATTAAACTGGCATTGGCTAATTAGGTTGCGCATTTCTGGAAAATAATGCGACAATTCTTGCTTAGGAATATCCACCAATCCAAACTCGCGTAAACCAGGTGTATCAATGATTTGACCACCAAAGTCTAGGTCGAACATTTCGGCAAATGTAGTAGTATGCATTCCTTTTCCACTCCATCCACTCACTTCTTGCGTGCGCAATTTAAACTGTGGAAAAACGGCATTAATAAAAGTTGATTTTCCTACACCGCTATGACCACTAAGTAGGCTCACTTTATTTTGCAATAAATTTTTTATTTCATCAATACCTGTTCCATTTTGTACACTGGCTAAAATAACAGTATAACCAATTGCTTCGTATACTTTTTTTAACTCTTGAAATTGTACTAATTCTTTGGCGCGATAAATGTCTGATTTATTAAATACAATTACTGCAGGAATATGGTACGATTCACAAGACAATAAAAATCTGTCAATAAAACCCTGCGATGTTTTTGGATCTTTTAAAGTAGCAAATAAAACACACTGGTCTAAATTACTGGCTACTATATGGTGCATCCGTTTGTTGTGCGGAGAAATTCTTGCCACATAATTTTTACGCGGATAAATTTCATGAATGATAGCCGATTCTTCTAATACATCTTCTATTTCCATTTCAACTTCATCACCAACAGCTATTGGGTTAGTAGAAGTAATAGCATCTATCTTAAAAATTCCTTTTATACGGGCATTAAAGGTTTTGCCTGCTTTATTTTTGGCAAAATACCAACTACCTGTAGATTTATAAATCAATGCTTTCATTCAAAGCAAAGATAATACCCCACCACATCGCAAGCCAATAAAATAGCAAACTTGCCTTAAAATGGAAATTTTTGCTAAATATTAACCACTTAAATACCCTAAAAGCCTAATCACTGAGTAGCTCGCAGCCTAATTTTAATATCTTCGTTGCTATGTTACCATTTGAACACGATAAAGTAGTACCCAACAAAGAGAGCAGCCTTACCAAAAAGGACCAGGTTGCCGAAATGTTTAATGATATTGCTTTTAAGTACGATTTTTTGAACCGATTTTTAAGTGCCGGAATTGACAAGGGATGGCGCAAAAAAGCCATTCGTGAATTAAAAAGCCTAAATCCTCAATTAGTATTAGATGTTGCAACGGGTACTGGAGATGTGGCCATCATGACTTATCAAGCTTTGCATCCAACAAAAATTATTGGTATTGATATTTCGGAAGGGATGTTGGCATTGGGTAGACAAAAAATTGAAAAACTAGCGCTTTCCCAATCAATTGAATTATTTACCGGGGATAGTGAAACAATAAAATTTGATGCCAACTACTTTGATGCAGTTACGGTTGCTTTTGGGGTGCGTAATTTTCAATACCTCGAAAAAGGATTGTCTGAAATGTTACGCGTATTAAAACCAGGTGGTAAATTAGTAGTACTTGAATTTTCTAAACCAAGTTTTGCACCAGTAAAGGCCTTCTATAAATTTTATATGAATGTAATAGGGCCTAGTATTAGTAAATTATTTGGCAGTAATAAAGCCGCGTATCAATACCTCAATGATAGTGTGCAGGCATTTCCGGAGGGACAAACCTTTTTAAACTTAATGAATGAAGCAGGATTTACCCAAACTTATTTAATCAAGCTTAGTCTAGGAATATGCACCATCTACTGCGGAAGCAAACCATAACAATTTTCGCGTTCGCCTTTTTTATACTGGCTGGCTATAAAAGCCAAGCCCAGAAGCAATTGTATCGTCAAGACCACGACGATCTGCCTTATTATTTTGGATTGACCCTTAGTTATAATTCGTCTTTTTTACACCAAACCAAAAGTGATAAATTTTTACAATCAGACAGTGTGATGATTGCTGAGCCAGGTGCAAGTGGTGGTATAGCACTAGGTTTATTAGGCACTTTACGCATTAACGATTATTGGCAATTTAGGGCAAACCCTCAGTTAATTATTGGAGGCTCTAAATACCTATCTTATAACTTATTACACACCGGTGCAGGCGAAGCAGATTTTCAACGAAAAATAATGCCGTCAAATATTGTAAGCTTTCCTTTTCAAATGAAATTTAATTCCGATAGAATTGGCAATTTTAGAACCTATTTATTGGGAGGCATTAAATACGATATTGACCTCGCTAGCAATTCTACTGCTAGAAATGCAGAAGACTTGATTAAATTAGCTAGATACGATTTTGGAATAGAAGCAGGTGTGGGATTTAATTTCTACTTACCCTTTGTAACAATCTCTCCAGAAATTAAAATTAGTAACGGATTAAGTAATTTACACCAGGTAGACCCTGCATTGAAGTTTTCGAATGTGTTAGATAAAATACAGTCAAGAATGATTGTATTCTCTATTCATTTTGAAGATTAATAACAATGACAATAGTTGATTAAAATATTATTATGCAAAATTATTTAATAAAAAACACTTGTATTGTTAACGAAGGCACACAATTTTTTGGCGATGTATTCATTAAAAATGGTCGCATTGAAAAAATTGCCGCTAGTATTAGTGCAGATGGAAATACAATAGAAATTGACGGATCAAACCAATATTTATTACCCGGCGTTATTGACGATCAAGTACATTTTAGAGAGCCAGGATTAACCCATAAAGCAACCATCTATACCGAAGCAAAAGCAGCAGTAGCAGGCGGTGTAACTAGTTTTATGGAAATGCCTAATACCAATCCGCCAGTATTTACACAAGCGTTATTAGAAAATAAATATAGCATTGGCAAAGAAAGTTCTTTAGCCAATTATTCTTTTTTCATGGGTACTTCTAATGATAATTTAGAAGAGATTTTAAAAACCAACGAAAAGAAAAATGAAGTTTGCGGGGTAAAGGTTTTTATGGGGTCTTCTACTGGAAATTTATTAGTAGACAATCCACTTATTTTAGAAAATCTGTTTGCTGGTTCTGAATTATTAATTGCTACCCATTGCGAAGAAGAACGCATCATTAAAGAAAATCTTACCAATGTTCTTGCACAGAACAGACCCCTTACTGCTGCAGACCATCCAATAATTAGAGACGAAAACGCTTGTTTTGAATCGTCATTTAGGGCAGTACAATATGCCAAAAAATACAATAGTCGTTTGCATATTTTGCATATTACCACTGCAAAAGAATTACAACTATTTACCAATATGATTCCTTTAAAAGACAAAAGAATCACAGCAGAAGTTTGTGTACACCATTTGCATTTTACCAGTAACGACTATGCAAAATTTGGCAATCAAATTAAATGCAATCCTGCAATTAAAGCACCCGAAAACAAAACGGCTTTATGGGAGGCTTTATTAGATGATCGACTAGATATTATTGCTACCGATCATGCGCCACATACTTGGGCCGAAAAACAAGAAGATTATTTGCACGCACATGCAGGCCTTCCATTAGTGCAGCATGCCTTATCATTAATGCTTTATTATGTACAAGAAGGAAAAATTAGCATTGAGAAGGTTGTAGAGAAAATGAGCCATGCAGTTGCTGATTGTTACCAAATAAAAGAAAGAGGATATATTAGAGAAGGATACCATGCTGATTTAGTGCTTGTTAATATGCAGCAGCCAAGCACTGTTAATAAAGAAAATATCCTGTATAAATGCGGTTGGAGCCCATTAGAAGGATTCCGTTTTCCTGCAACTATTACAAATTGTTTTGTAAATGGACACTTGGTTTATGGAAATGGTGTGTTTAATGAATCTAAGATGGGAATGAGACTTCAATTTGAACGATAAGCCAAACTATGCAAGTAGACAAAACCACATTGACCGACCTTTCCATTTTTCATGCAGACGAAGATCAGTCTGTGTTTAGTCACCTGAATTTCACCCATACAAATGGTGGACGAGAATATTTAAAGGGTTTGCTAAATACCCCTTTAACTAGTATTAATAAAATTCAAACTACGCAGCAAACCATACAAATATTGCAAAACCTGCAAAAGGAATGGCCTATAACACTTATTAACAACGGCGCATTATTAGTCATTGAAAAATTTTACGAAACGGCTATTGACCAATATCCTCAGCACCCTGCTCCAATAAATAGTTGGATCTATTCTATTTTACATGCCCCAGATTATTCTATTACAAAATATACGGTTACTCATGCTATTGCTTTTGTAAAAGGCATGCAACAAATTTTAGATTTATTTGAGCAAGCCCCAATGAACGATCAAATAACCATTTGGGCAAATGATATAGGCAACTTATTAAATAAACCAATTATTCAAGAAATGCTAGCGGTAGAAAATAACCGTCCGCTTTCACCACTACAAGTACTAAAAATTGGCGGTTTTTTACGCAACCATTTTAAAAGAGCAGCAGTAGCCTTAAGTGATATTTTTTGCAGAATAGATGCATATATGAGTATGGCTATAGCGGGAGATAAATATGCATTGGTTTTCCCTGAATTACAACAAAGAGAACAACCATTTGTGCATGCGAATGGATTATTTCATTTATTATTACCTACACCAGTAGCATACGATACCACATTAGATATAGATCAAAATTTCATTTTTTTAACTGGTGCAAATATGGCGGGAAAAAGCACTTATATTAAAGCCATAGGACTCAGTGTTTACTTAGCACACCTAGGAATGGGCGTACCCGCCAAATCAATGCAGTTGAGTTTTTTTGATGGACTATTAAGTAATATTCAAGTAGAAGACAATATTTTTAAAGGTGAGAGTTATTTTTTTAATGAAGTTCAGCGCATTAAAAAAACACTAGAAAAAATAAGTGACGGGAAAAAATGGTTGATATTAATTGATGAGCTTTTTAAAGGAACCAATATTCAAGATGCCATGAAATGCAGTACTGCTGTAATTGAAGGCCTCCGCAAAATGAATCAAAGCTTATTTATTTTATCTACCCATCTCTACGAAATAGGAGAAAATTTAAAACAATATCCAAATATTCAGTTTCGCTTTTTTGAAACAAAAATGGAAAACGAACAATTGAGTTTTAGTTACCATTTAAAAAATGGTATAAGCAACGATAGAATTGGCTACTTAATTTTACAGCGCGAGGGGGTAACCAAAATATTGGATAGTCTCTAATTTAACACAAAAATTATCCCTATCTTACTAAAGATTTAAACCTCAAAATTAACTTTATGAAGATTGCTTTAATGACTATTGGCTTATTTTTTAGCGCAACAATTTTTGCCCAATTACAACCGCTGGTATCAAAAGTTTATTCATACAATAACGCACCTGCTGCAAATTCAAAAAAAGGAGCAATCAAAACAATATTTAACGGATCTGGCGCTATTTTATCGAACCATAATATTAAAGTTGTGGCATTAGTAAGTGGCAAAAAAATGAATTACGAAAAAGCAAATTCAACCGAACTTTTTATTATTATTAAAGAAGGTTCACTTTCAATTACCTTAAATGACAAGCTTACCGAACTAGGTCGTGGATCAATTGTTTGTGTAATGCCAGGCGATAAATTATTAATATCAAATAACAGCAAATCCATTGCGTATTATTATGCAATGGATTATGTGTCAATTGCTGCTCCTAATGCAGAACGAGGCGCAAAAGCAGGTGGTTCCTTTATTGTAAACTGGAATGATATTGCTTTTAAAGAGCACGATAGAGGCGGCGTTCGTAATTTTTTTATCAGACCAACTGTAATGCTTAATAAGTTTGATATTCATGTATCTACCATGAACCCAGGAAAAGTTAGTCACCCACCACATACACATACTAATGAAGAAATTATTTTAATGTTAGATGGTAGTGGCGAAATGCAAATTGGCAACGAACACCAAGCATGCCAAGCAGGTGATGTTGTTTTTTTAAACAGTATGGTCTTGCATAATTTTTCTAATAATAGCAGCAAGCCTGCCACTTATTATGCAATTCAGTGGAATTAATTTGATTGTTAATTACTATTCACTCAAAACATTTTAGCGCGTTATTTCTATGCACTAACCCAAAGCTTTTTTAACTTTCCAATTAGCTACTGCAAAATATTCCAGCAGCTAATTTATTAGGTATGTTAGTAAAAACCTTTGGTAGCAGTGTATTTGGCGTAGAAGCCATTACCATAACTGTAGAAGTAAATGTAAGTATGGGGCAAGGATATTCTATTGTAGGATTGCCCGATGTATCGGTTAGAGAAAGTTTACAACGCACCGAAAGCGCCATTAAATCCAATAACTATTATATGCCTCGCACCAAGGTGGTAGTTAATTTGGCGCCAGCAGATATTAAAAAAACAGGATCGGCTTTTGACCTACCTATTGCAGTTGCCGTATTAGCAGCATCAGAACAAATTACACAACCAGAAAGGCTCAAAGATTTTATTATTATGGGTGAGCTGAGTTTAGACGGAAGCGTTCAAGCCATTAAAGGCGCACTGCCTATTGCCATTCAAGCACGTAAAGAAAATTTCTATGGACTGATTGTGCCCAAAGCCAATGAAAGAGAAGCTGGAATGGTATCTCAACTAAATGTATATGGCGTTTCGCACATCAACCAATTGGTGGCTTTTTTTGAAGACGAATCAAGTTTAGAACCCGTTGTTGTAAATACACGTGAAGATTTTTTTGAAAACCAGTACGATTTTGATATAGATTTTAATGATGTAAAAGGACAAGAAAATATTAAACGCGCATTAGAAATTGCAGCAGCTGGCGCGCATAATGCCATTTTAATTGGGCCACCTGGCGCAGGCAAAACCATGCTTGCAAAAAGACTTCCCACTATTTTACCACCACTCAGTTTACAAGAAGCATTAGAGACAACAAAAATTCACAGTGTAGCAGGGAAATTAGCTGCCAATAGTTCTTTGGTAAATAAACGACCATTTAGATCGCCGCACCATACAGTTTCAGACATAGCACTTGTTGGCGGCGGCGGCAATCCACAACCCGGCGAAATTTCTTTAGCCCATAATGGCGTATTGTTTTTAGATGAATTACCCGAATTTAAACGTTCGGTTTTAGAAGTCATGCGCCAACCCATCGAAGAAAGAAAAGTAACCATTTCGCGTGCAAGAATGTCTTTAGAATTTCCTGCAAACTTTATGTTAGTAGCGTCTATGAACCCCTGTGCTTGTGGATTCTACAACCATCCAGACAAAGATTGCACCTGCCCTGCTGGTGCTGTTCAAAAATATTTAAACAAAGTATCGGGACCACTACTAGACCGAATTGATTTACATGTAGAAGTTACACCCGTTCCTTTCAACGAATTAAATACAGGTGTAAATCAATCCAACAATTCGGCTACTATTCGACATCGTGTTATACAAGCAAGAGCCATTCAAACTCAGCGCTATCAAAACCATCCTGGCACTTATGCCAATGCGCAAATGAGTAGTAAACAACTGCAAGAAATTTGTATACTAAGTACTGTTGGCGAAGCATTGTTAAAAAGGGCCATGGAAAGGCTCAACCTCAGTGCACGTGCTTACGACAGAATTTTAAAAGTGAGTAGAACCATTGCAGATTTGGCTGGGTCTGAAAATATTTTACCCGAACATTTAGCAGAAGCCATTCAATATAGAAGTTTAGACAGAGCAGGTTGGGCAGGATAAAAAAATGCCGCTGCCAATACAATTAGCAGCGGCATTTAAAAGCTTTTATTAAAAGGTTTCGGCTAAAACCAAATCTTTTACTTTGCTTAATAGTATGCGCTCTTGCAACATGCTATCGCGGTAACGTATGGTAACCGTATTGTCTTCTTTTGTTTGATGATCGATGGTTATACAAAAAGGTGTACCAATGGCATCCATTCTTCTATAACGTTTTCCAATTGCATCTTTCTCTTCGTAAAAACATTTGAAATATGGCTTGCATTCATTCATTAAATCACGTGCAATCTCTGGCAAACCATCTTTTTTAGTAAGTGGTAAAATGGCCAATTTTACAGGAGCGATTTTTGCTGGAATATGCAATACAACTCGGCTATCGGTTGTACCGTCTTCTTTATTGATGGTTTCTTCTTCGTAAGCATTTGACAAAATCAATAAAAACATCCGGTCTAAACCAATAGATGTTTCCACTACATAAGGAACATAGTTTTGATTGATTTCAGTATCAAAATATTGCAATTTCTTTTTGCTAAATAATTGGTGTTGCGTTAAATCGAAATCACTTCTAGAATGAATACCTTCTACTTCTTTAAACCCAATAGGAAAATTAAATTCAATATCGCAGGCTTCTTTGGCATAGTGCGCCAATTTAACGTGATCGTGGTAACGGTATTTATCGGCAGAAATACCAAGGCTTAAATGCCATTGCAAACGCGCTTCTTTCCAGTATTGGTACCACTGACCTTCTGTACCAGGTCGAACAAAAAATTGCATTTCCATTTGCTCAAATTCGCGCATGCGAAAAATAAACTGACGGGCAACAATTTCGTTTCTAAATGCTTTTCCGGTTTGTGCAATACCAAAAGGAATTTTCATGCGCGCAGTTTTTTGCACGTTTAAAAAATTCACGAATATGCCTTGCGCAGTTTCTGGTCGGAGATAAATAGTATCTGCATCTTCTGCAACAGAACCCAATTGAGTAGAGAACATTAAATTGAATTGACGAATATCTGTCCAGTTACCTGTACCACTTACTGCACAAACAATTTTGGCATCGGTAATTAATTGGCGAAGCGATGCAAAATCATCATTGGCCAATAAAGTATCCATCTGTGCCAATAAAGCTGTTGCTTCTGCTTCTTTTCCTTCGTTGTTTAAAGCATCGGCTTTTGCTTCAATTAAATGGTCTACCCGATAGCGTTTTTTACTATCGCGGTTATCAATCATTGGGTCGCTAAAATTGTCTACGTGTCCACTGGCTTTCCAAGTGGTAGGATGCATGAATATTGCCGCATCAATGCCCACAATATTTTCGTGCATTTGCGTCATACTCTTCCACCAATAATCGCGGATATTTTTTTTCAACTCACTACCATAAGGACCATAATCATAAACGGCACTTAGTCCGTCGTAGATCTCACTGCTTGGAAATACAAAGCCATACTCTTTGGCATGGGATATAATAGATTGGAATAAATTATCTTGTTGTGTGCTCATAATGGTCGCAAAAATAGCATTTTGTACCCTTTGCGGCAAACCAATTCTGTATACAAGACTTGAATTACTGCAATATGAGCTGTTTGTGGTTGCCCAAATGTTTTTTAATAGAGTTTTTCGTTCTCAATATGCCGATTGGCATCTCTGATATTCTTTTTTTCGAAATTCTTTTCGAGGGCTTCTGTTAAATTCACGCCTGTTTGGTTGGCCAAGCAAAGTAAAACCCAAAGCACATCCGCCATTTCATCGCCCAATTTCTTACCCATATCTGATTCCTTGAAAGACTGTTCGCCATAATTACGAACCATCAAGCGGCTTAGTTCGCCAACTTCTTCCATTAAAATACCCAAATTGGTTAGTTCATTAAAATATCGAACCCCAACGGTTTTAATCCAAAGGTCAACGTCTTTTTGTGCTTGATCGAAGGTCATAAGTGTAAAAATTTGTGGTTATTCTTTGTTTTTTGAATCTATAGTAATGGTAACTGGTCCATCGTTTAAAAGTCGAACTTTCATATCTGCCCCGAAAATACCGGTTTGAATGGGTTTACCAAGCGCTATTGCTAATGTTGCAATCATTTTCTCATACATGGGAATGGCAATTTCTGGCTTAGACGCTTTAATATACGAGGGACGATTTCCTTTTTTGGTACTTGCATGTAAAGTAAACTGGCTGACCAATAAAATTTGTCCGCCAATATCTAGCACACTCCTATTCATCACATCATTTTCGTCATTAAAAATGCGCAGGTTAACAATCTTACCAACAGTCCATTCAATGTCTTCAATAGTATCCGCGTCTTCTATTCCCATTAATACCAAGAGGCCTTGGTTAATAGATCCGGTGATACTTTCGTTCACGGTTACAGAAGCTTCAGAAACACGCTGAATAACTACTCTCATATATCAGAAAACAAATTTTAGAATTAACTTTACAGCAATGAAGATAGATATTAGATTGGAGATAATATTTCAAACTGCCCGCAGTGGGGGTAAGGGCGGACAAAATGTGAACAAGGTAGAAACCATGGTGGAAGGCCGATGGAATATTGCGAATTCAACACTAATATCCAATACACAAAAGCAGTTGCTTCAACAAAAACTAGCCAACCGAATTACTGCCGATGGAAACTTATTGGTGAAGTCGCAAGAATCAAGGTCGCAATTGAGTAATAAAGAAAATGTAGTAGACAAAATGCAGGACCTTGTTACAAAAGCCTTAATTATTAAAAGAGCCAGAATGGCTACCAAGCCTAGTAAAGCGAGTATTGAGCGAAGAATTGAAAGCAAAAAAAGAATGGCCGTAAATAAATCATTTCGAAAAAAAATTACACTAGATTAATGCGCCTTATAAAATATTTAAAGCCATTTATTAAACTGTTTTTTATAGCAGTATTGTTTGGCTCTTTTTGTGCCGACAATAAAAATTTGATTATTAAATTTCACCATATTATTGGAGTGCAACAACTTGTGTTAAATGACAGCTTAGAAAATTCTTTTGGCGAAAAAATAGTTGTTACAAAATTCAAATATTATATTTCAAACATTACTTTGATCAATGAAAAAAAAGAAAGTATTCCTATTCACAATAGTTATTTTTTAATTGACGAAGCAGATAGTGCTTCAAAAAAAATATCCATTCCATTTAAATGGAAAAAAATAACTGGTATTGAATTTTTAGTAGGCGTAGATAGTATTAAAAATTGTAGCGGTATTCAAACTGGTGCACTCGACCCAATGCTAGGTATGTTTTGGACTTGGAACAGTGGTTATATTTTTGCCAAATTAGAAGGATCTTCAACAGCCTCTACTGTTGCTGGGCATTATTTCACCTACCATATTGGTGGATATAAAGCAGGCGAAAATGCTGCCAGAAAAATTAAACTTTCGATTCCATCTATTAGCAAAAATAATACCCTTAATATTCAAGTAGACCTCAATAAATGGTTTACTGCTGTAAACGATATACGCATTAGCCAAACACCTATCTGCAATAACCCTGGAGCGCTTGCCATGCAATTTGCAGACAATTATGCTCACCTGTTTACAATAAAATAGTAATGAAAAAATTAACACCTATTCTACTAGTTTTTTTTTCCATTTTATCGGGCATTGCTTGGATAGATTTTAGCAATACAACTCATCCAGTTATATTTAAAGTACCCAAAGGCTGGCCAGCACCAGTATATGATTTCAAAAGCAACCCTTTAACACAAGAGGGCATTGCTCTTGGCAAGCAATTGTTTTATGATGGACAATTGAGTAAAGATGGAAAAATTAGTTGTGGATCTTGTCACCAACAATTTGGAGCCTTTGCTACATTCGACCATGCACTAAGTCATGGATATAATAACGCACAAACTTCGCGCAATGCTCCTGCACTTCAAAATCTTGCTTGGCAAAAAACATTCATGGCAGATGGCGGAATCAATCATTTAGACCTTCAACCTTTGGCGCCATTAACAGCCCCAAATGAAATGGCAGAAAGCATTGAAAATGTTATTCGAAAATTAAAAGCAGATACCCATTATGCTAGTTTATTTAAAGCTGCATTTGGAGACCCGCTCATTAACACAGAAAGACTTGGCAAAGCCCTTAGTCAATTTATTTTAACCCTGGTTAGTGCCAATAGCAAATACGACCAAGTAATGCGCGGCGAAGCCAGTTTTATTTTACCCGAACAATTGGGCTACGAGATTTTTCAGAAAAAATGTGTGAGCTGCCATCCTCCACCATTTTTTTCCGATTTTAACTTTCGAAATATTGGCTTACCCATTGATAATTTTTTAAAAGATAAGGGGCGGATGAAAATCACCAATAACCCTAAAGACTCCTTGTTGTTTAAAGTGCCAAGTTTGCGAAATATTGCCATTACTGCACCTTATGAACACGATGGTCGATTCAATTCTCTATTAAATGTGCTAGAGCATTATAGAAAAAATATGGTTTTGGGTCCTACCACAGATTCTCTATTAAAAAACAGGTTACCACTATCAAATTTTGAAATTGGGCAAATACGTGCTTTTTTAAATACCCTAACAGATAGCAGCTTTTTACAAGAACCAAAATTTGCAGCGCCGGGTATAGGAAATAATAGGAAAGCACCAATTCACGAACATTAAGCACACATTCTGTACATTAGCAAACTGAACAGACGGTTTTGGTTGCTCAGATAAAACACAAATGCATTGAGCGGAATAAAAAAATTAGCAGGACAAACACTATGGTACGGGCTTAGTTCTATTGCAGCCCGGTTAATCAATTATCTGTTAACGCCTTATTTAACTTATAAATTATCAATAGAAGTTTATGGCGAACAGTCCTTAATTTATTCCTTTATTCCTTTCATGAACGTAGTATTCACTTACGGAATGGAAACCGCTTTTTTTCGCTTTTCAAATAATAAAGACCAACAACAAGTTTACAATACCACTAGTATTTCACTGATTGTATCTACCCTTTTTTTAAGTGCCTTACTAATACTATTTAGAACGCCTATTGCAATGGCTTTGCAAATAGATGCCAATCCCGAATACATTATTTTAGCAGCTGCTATTATTGGCATTGACGCATTGTGTGGCATTCCTTTTGCCAAACTAAGGCAAGAAAATAAACCCCTAAAATTTGCCTTTATAAAAATTGGCGGAATTTTAGTAGTGGTATTTACTACCTATTTTTTTATTAGTGTTTGCCCGAATTTTTTGGCCAATAACCCAACCCATTGGATGGCACAATATTACCGTGCAGACTGGGCCGTTGGTTATATTTTATTGGCTAACTTAATTCAAAATATTATAGTGCTTTTATTATTGAGCAAAGAGTTTTTTGGTTTTGAATGGAAGTTCAACAAAGCATTATGGAAAGAAATTATGGTATATAGTTTACCGCTAATAATTGTTGGTTTTGGCGGAATGATCAATGAAGTATTTGACAGACTAATGCTTGGTTGGCTAGCCCCTGTTAGTTCCATAAAAGCAGCAAAAACAGAAGTGGCTATTTATTCGGCTTGTTATAAATTATCTATTTTAATTACCCTAGCCGTTCAAGCATTTAGAATGGGTGCCGAACCTTTTTTCTTTAAACAATCGCAAGAATCAAATGCCCCTAAAATATATGCACGTGTAATGAAATTGTTTGTTATTACACTTTGCTTTATGTTTTTAATGGTGGTATTGTATTTAGATATTTGGAAACAATTTATTCGTAACCCTAATATGTGGGTAGGATTACAAGTAGTGCCCATTTTATTATTAGCCAATATGTTTTTAGGCATTTATTATAATTTAAGTGTTTGGTACAAGCTAAGTAATAAAACAATGGCTGGCGCTTTAATAACCATTTTAGGCGCAGCAATTACATTAGGCATTAACTGGTTTTTTATTCCTTACTACAGTTATTTAGCCTGTGCTTGGGCAACATTCAGTTGCTATGGAACAATGATGGTAATTAGTTTTGTTTGGGGACAAAAAGAATTCCCAATTCCTTATGCTTGGAAAAAATTAGTTGCATATATTGCTATTGTTGTAGCCATTTTCTTTATTCAAAAAGGATTACTCTATTTCTATGACCCCTTTTGGTTTAAACTTTCAACTGGCAGTTTATTGCTAGCAGTATTTACTTGGTTTATATTATTGGTAGAGCAAAAAGAATTTAAAAAGTTACCCGTTATTGGAAAATATATTTAGGCATTTATTTTTCATTTAACAAAGTTTGCTTTGCTTTTTCTAGTGCTAATTTTCCTTCTTTACTAAGCCTAGGATAGGCGATTTTTAATTGCTTAAACTGCTCATAAATAATTAACCCAATTAAAATACGCGAATACCATTTGTTATCGGCAGGAATAATAAACCAAGGTGCATTTTCGGTAGCTGTATAATTAAACATGTCTTCGAATGCTTTTTGGTATTCATGCCAATACACCCGCTCCTTCATATCAGAGACAGAAAATTTCCAGTTTTTTTTAGGGTCATCAATGCGTGCTAAAAACCGTTTTTTCTGCTCGTCTTTAGATATATGTAAAAAGAATTTTAAAATAATCGTACCATTATCGGTTAAGTTTTTTTCGAATCGGTTTATTTGTTCGTAGCGATTTTTCCAAAATTTTTTATCTACGTCTTTCACTGAATTTATTCCAGGAATATTTTCTTTTAAAATTAATTCTGGATGCACTTTTGTAACCAACACATTTTCGTAATGCGACCGATTAAAAATGACTATTTCACCCCTTGCTGGCAACTCTTTGTTGTGTCGCCAAAAATAATCGTGTTCTAATTCAATGCTAGATGGGGCTTTAAAACTAGCCACTTTTACCGATGAAGGATTCAGGCCAGACATTAGGTGTTTAATTGTGCCATCTTTACCAGCAGCATCCATTGCTTGCAACACAATTAATACACTGTATTTATTTTCTGCAAAAAGTTTGTCTTGTAAATTGGCCAATTCCAGAACACCTTTCTGCAATAATGTTTCACCAGTTAATTTGTCTAAAGGCTTTTGTTTGGTGTCTGTAAAAAAGCTCGATAACTTATTTTTTTTACCAGGCTTAACTTTATAATCAGCAATTTTTATAGGCTTTTGGCTTACCATAATTTTTCAATTAAAATGTGATGGATTTATATGGTAATAAGTTACCATTTATTTTTCAGCCTTAGAATTCTTATCGGTGAATAAATGTTGTAATAAAAATCAATTGCTAATTCTTGTTGCTTTTTTTAAACTACTATCTTTGAAAAATGGCAGAAGACCTCAAACTAATTAATGGCACTAAAACAGCACAATACGAATCTTTGATTCCGCAGATAAAGGCTTTAGTAGAAGGCGAAACTGATTTAGTTGCCAATCTTGCAAATATTGCAGCCGCACTAAAGGAACAGTTTGGTTGGTTTTGGGTAGGATTTTATTTGGTAAAAAACGAGGTGCTGGTGCTAGGACCATTTCAAGGCCCTGTTGCTTGTACAAGAATTACCAAAAATAGAGGGGTTTGTGGCAGTAGTTGGTCGGCAGCAAAAACTTTAATAGTACC
>CAIKZP010000110.1 GCA_903831935.1 uncultured Bacteroidota bacterium
TTCAAAACAAAATTCTGAGATTTACAAAAATCTTAATGTTAAGAAAACCAAATATTAACGGAGAATAGTTTAGTTGGACTGAACACACCCAAACTATTCCAATAATAAAAGAAGTAGAGTTCAACTTATAAATGCTCTTTAAAAAGAATAATTTTTTTTTTTAAAAGTTGTTATAGTTCTTTGATTAGTACAAAAATCAGGTACAAAAATAGCTATCTGAATGTCTACTGCTCTAAATAGTAATGTAGATGTGTCCATTGTTAATATCCAGTTGATGCATACCAGAGACCCACTTTTCGAAGAAACCCATTATTATCCATTCGGGCTTACAATGGCGGGGATTAGTTCAAAAACTCCTGGAGCGTTAGTCAACAAGTTTAAATACAATGGAAAGGAGTTACAAAGTCAGGAATTCACTGATAAAAGTGGGTTGGAATTGTATGATTATGGGACAAGGATGCAAGATCCTCAAATTGGAAGTTGGCATACAATTGATCCATTAAGTGAATCATCAAGAAGATGGAGTCCCTATGCATATGGAGCAGATAATCCTATCAAATATATTGATGTTGATGGTATGTACTTTGATGATTTTTTTAATAAAAATGGACAATTTGTCATTCATACTGATACAAAAACAAATAATATATATATCGAGACTTCTAGTGGAAACAAACTTTTAACAGATGTGGACTTAAGTACAAAATCAAACCGTCAAGCAGTTGCCAATGTTGTTGGTTATTATGCTAATGAAGTTGGTATAAAAACAGAAGGTGGCGGAGGGGTTGGAATAATAGGACTTAATTCAAATCCTAATGGAGAGTCATACGAAAAGAATCCTGCATATACAAGTGGAAATGATATTTATATAAATAAGGCTGGAGGTAAGATACACAGCGAATTAGGGGATGCAAATAATTTGAAGAGTACACTTGAGCATGAGAAAGACCATAAAGACAAAGGTCAAGGTTTTAAGCCAATAGACAATATGGAACATGCGAATGTATACTTAGACCAAATTTCTAGCCCTACATTTGGCAAAGCAACTAGTTCATTTCAGTCAGGTATTTTAGGGTCGGTGGCCAAATTTCTTAAAGATGCAAGCACAAAAGATGGATACCAAGATTCTCGAATAAACAATTTTATTACAACTGCAAACAAGGCGATTTCAAAAACTTCATTTCAACTGAATTTAAAAAATGATTATGGCACCCTGGATATTAATGTTCAAAAAAAGAAATAAAATAAGATATTCTTTGGCTTTAATATTGCTATTTGTAATACTTTGTTCATGTAATGGGAAAAAGTCAAGTGTGTTAATTCATAATAACAACTTTAAATTTTGGCAGATGATAGACACTAGTCATAAAATTTCGAAAACGATATATTATTTTGATAAAAACGAAAAATGGCTTGTTTTCAATCAGTATTCAAATAGTGAATTTAAGGCATATAACGCGGGGGATATTTTTTTGAATAGCAAATGGCATTTGATAAACGATAGTATTTTTAACAACGGGATTGACAATAAAATTTTGTCACTTTCTGATACATTATTTGAGTTTACTAATAGAACAAATGGTAGAACAATATTAAAAGCATATCCAGATAGTTTAATACCTATTGCATTTAGAAAAATTCAATAACTTTTTCTATTTAATCTATAAAACTCGAAAAAGGATTTACTTTAATGCCTTAAACTTTAAATTATAAAATTAAAACAGACAAAAATGTCCATAAACTTCTACCAGTACAAAAATTGCTTAAAAAAATTTGGTGCCTTTTTATAAGTAAGTAATGAAAAACTAGTTGTTAATTTTTTCTTTGAAAATTCATAAGTAACCTAATAAAATTCTTAACTTTTTTGGGACCCAGTTATTATCCATTCGGATTAATAATGAAAGTAATTGGGAAGGAAGGATCTGATGGATTGAAGAATAAGTTTAAGTATAATGGCAAAGAAGAACAAAGGAAAGAATTTAGTGACGGTAGTGGACTAGATTTGTTTGATTATGTTGCTAGGATGTATGATGCGCAAATTGGAAGATGGCAAACACTTGACCCTTTAGCTGATAGGATGCGAAGATACTCGCCATACAATTATGCATTTGATAATCCAATCCGTTTTATAGATCCAGATGGAACAATTCCTGGAGATTATTATAATGAAAATGGTAAACATATTGGAAACGATGGAATTGATGATGGTAAAAATTATGTGATCAAGACAACAAAGTCTACAACAGATGTTTACGGATCAGATAAGTATTCCGAAAAAGGCAATGTAGTTTCTATTTCTAAAGAAACAGCAGAAAAAACTGAGTCAGAAATTAAAAATGGAAATTTTTCAATAGATGTGATGAAAAATGTTGTTGAAGTTGGCTCAACAAATATAATTGAGAAAATGATAGGAATAGTTTCAAAAGATGATGGTACAGGAGGGACAATCTCTTCTAACAATAAAGAATATGGAGGCTTTGTTAAAAAAGGTGATGTAATAGAAGCTCAATCTGGGAAGATAGGGGATCCTTCAAAAAATATTAATGCTTCAATAAAAGGAGATGTTGATTTTCATAGCCATCCAAGTGGCACAAAAAAAATAAGTATAGTTGGTGGAGGTATTGGAACCGGTCAATGGATTCAACCTCCATCAAGAACTGATATAAATACAGCAAGTGGGAAAGATAAAGTTTTTGCTATGAAAGAAGGTACAATATATATCTATACAAACAAAGGTGTAGTGGCAACTTTTCCAATTTCAACTTTTAAAAAGTAAGTTATGAAAAAAGTGGTTTTAATATTTGGGTTATCAATATTATTTATATCTTTTAAAATCAATAATGATAGTGAATTGCTTTATGAACAAGCATTATTAAATCATTATTCTAATCATAAGACTGATAAAATATATGTTTTAAAATGCTCTGATATTGAACTGAAGTCTAAAGTTGGTAAACATACTATTGTGGATATTAGTGATAATATAAAATCTTATTGTGGAAACGACTCGTCACTATATGCAATTAAACTTTTGCCAATTGAATCTAATAAAGGAAATTTCGAAATTACAATAATTGATTATCTAATAAAAATTCATGCTGGCGAAATTACAATGAGTAATGCCGGTAGCGTGATTTATAGATACAAGTACGAAGGTTCAAAAAACAGGTATAAGATGATTAAAAAAATAAAGTATCCCTTTTAGAAAAATATGGACAATATAGAATCTTGACTTTGTAGATTATGACTAAAGGGATAGACTAGTGATGTTACAAGATGCAAATTTAGCTAAACAAAACAAGTGGTTAGTTAGAAATACCATCAACCTATTGGATTGGATAAATAAAGTCGCATTTCCTGTTGCAATGGTAACGGATGCACTTCAATTCGGCATCGCAATAAAAACTGATATCCAACAAGGAACAGGAGGAGTTTATACTATAGTTACAGGGGCAAAAGTTGCCGGGGGATGGGCTGGGGCTTGGGCTGCAGATCAAGCAGGCAATGCACTTGGTGCAGGATTTGGTTCTTTATTTCCAGCGCCAGGAATAGCTATTTGTGGATTTATAGGTGGAATGGGTGGAGGTATTTGAGGTGCTATACAAGGTTCATCAGCTGGAGAAAAAATGGGTAAAAGTGTAATAGAATTAAAAGATCAACAACCATGAAACTTCAAATAGAAAGCATAGGAAAATCATTGTTGGTATCAACAGAAAACTTGAGTAAAGGAGACCTGAATATAAAGGAAAAAGTTTATGAACTAATAATGTTACGATCATTAAATAAAAATTCCGTTTGTTGTATTACAATTAAACCTCAATTTTATTCTTTGGGCATTGAAATTAAAGGAGGTTATTCTGTAAATGTTAATTGAACTCAACTTTTAGTAAATGAAATTGAAAGTTGTACCCCAGAGTTAATACATGAAATTGCCATTTCTGAAGAGTTTAGTAGAAATCTGTTTATCGTTGTAAATAATAAATAGAAGTTATTGCAAGCTGAGTTATCTGATGTATTAATGGGGATAAAAGAAAGAACTTCGGAATCTCCATTTGAGTTGTTTTTTTGTGTGAACGATGGCGACAGTTTATGTATTCGGAATAGTGAAATTATAGAAGCTGATATTCGTGGAATTGACTCTAATCCTTCCCTCTTACTGAGATAAATATTGCAAAGTATCGTTTTGATAGATTGTTCCTACAAAATATGTTAATATGGTAGTTTTATTGGCCATATTATCAATCGACTTCTTTTGTAAAATATTTACGCTCACTTGCTTAAATGTCTCACTACCCTTTTGTGAGGCATTGTATTTTTTAAAAGCTCCTTCTAATTAATCTATATTTTGCAACTTAATAGTTGATTTTTTAAGGACTAAAATTATCTTAGTTTTTAATTTTCTGCGGCACCAATCTTTCAGCAATTTTATTAGCATCTTCTGCACCACGCAAACCACCTTCGTGGTATTCTGCGTCTTCATTAACATCCCATAAATCATATAACTCTTCGCCAGCAATAATATTTTTGGCAGCTAACATAGCGGTCATCATAGAATGGTCTTGGTTATTGTATTTGTGCATACCATTTCTACCCACCAAATATAAACCAGGATAGGCTTTTAGGGCCTGACGTACGTCTTCTACATTTTGTTTGTAAGAGTGGTCGTACACGGGATACGCTTTTGGTTGACGCACCACATAGCCATCTACTACAGCCGAGCCTTTGGTTAATCCTATTTGTTCAATTTCTTTTTTGCCTAAGTTTATTAATGTTTCATCAGAACTAGTCCACAAACCATCTCCTTCAAAACAAAAATATTCTAAACCATAACAAGCCATTTCAGGATCTGGAACCATATAAGGACTCCATGATTTAAAATTTTGCACGCGTCCAACTTGTACACTTGGATCGTGAATATAAATCCAGTTATCGTTAAATGCATCTTCGTCTTTACAAATTAATACCACTGTTACAAAATCGCGGTAACCCAATGCCTGCGAAGACTTTAACGGTTCTGCAGGAAATTGTGGTGCTACTGTTGGAATTAATTCGCGCATTGGTGCAGAAGAAAGTACATAATCAAATCCTTCAAAAGTTCTATTGTCTGTTGTATGTACCGTCCATTTATTATCGGCTTGTGCAATATCTTTTACCCCTGTATTCATTTCAACTTGCACGCCCATTTTAATACATTTTTCGGTGCAAGCTTCCCACATCATTCCTGGACCTTTTTTAGGATACCTGAATGAATCAATGAGTGTTTTAATTACTTTATCATTACCAGTTGCTTTGGGCTTAAAAACGGCATTCCAAATAGCACTACTTAAAGACAAACCTTTAATACGTTGCGCCGCCCAATCGGCAGAAATTTCTTTACAGGGAATTCCCCAAACTTTTTCGGTATAAGTTCTAAAAAAAATATTGAATAGTCTTTTACCAAATTGATTGGTTACCCAGTCTTCGAAATTTGTTGGATTTTTTACAGGAAATACTTTGGCATTTAAATAACTCAACACACACAAACAACTTTCCCAAATACCCAATTTCATTAGGGCTTCAAATGCTACTAATGGATATGAAAAGAATTTTTTGTTATAATATATTCTTGAACTTCTAGGACGCTCCAACATTTCATCACCCAATATTTCGGTCCAAAAATCTTCTACTTCTTTAGATTTTGAAAAAAATCGGTGACCGCCAATATCAAAACTATATCCTTTATAAGTTTCTGTTCTTGAGATTCCGCCAACATAAGTAGGGTCTTTTTCAAACACCACTACTGATTGATTGGCTTTACCCAATAGATAGGCTGCTGTTAATCCTGCCGGACCTGCTCCTATAATGGCAACTTTTTTCTGCATAAATTTGATTCTGATAAATAAACCCTGCTATTGCAAGGTTGCAAAGGTGTAAAATAATTGTGGTTCTACCATTAGTTTTGCAGTAGATTGGCTTTTTTTAAAAAAATTCATCGCAATTAGACGAATATTCGATATGACTAAGCAAGAAATTAAATGGGAATGCAAAGCCTTTGCAGACCTTAGCCCAATTGAATTATATGCCATCTTACATTTAAGGATGGAAGTGTTTGTAATAGAACAAAACTGCATATTTCAAGACAATGATTACAAAGACCCTAAATGCCATCATTTAATGGCTTGGGATGGCAATCTATTGGTTGCTTATGCTCGAATGGTACCAAAAGGCGTTTCTTATGCAGATCATCCTTCTATTGGCCGCGTGGTTAACAAACAAAGCCATCGGCAATTAGGCTTGGGTAAAGAATTGATGCAGCATTCAATTAATCAATGCGAAAATTTGTTTGGCAAGGGATCAATTAAAATTGGCGCACAATTGTATTTAAAAAGGTTTTACGAATCATTTGGATTTATACAAACAAGCGATATTTATTTAGAAGACGATATAGACCATATAGAAATGATACGTCCTTTACAAGCCTAATTCAATTTTCAAAAAACGGGCTGTATGACTTTCTTTGTTGTTAACCATTGCTTCTGGTGTTCCTTCAAATAAAATTCGTCCTCCCCCATCACCACCTTCAGGACCTAAATCTATGAGGTGATCTGCCACTTTTATCACATCTAAATTGTGTTCAATTACTAAAACAGAATTCCCTCTATCAACAAGTTTATTTAGTACATCTAACAAATGTTGGATGTCTTGAAAATGTAAGCCTGTTGTTGGCTCGTCTAAAATATAAAATGTTTTACCTGTATCTTTTTTTCCTAATTCAGTAGAAAGTTTAACACGCTGCGCTTCTCCCCCACTAAGGGTTACAGCCGATTGGCCTAGTGTAATATATCCTAGACCTACGTCTTGCAACACTTTTATTTTTCTATAAATAAATGGTACCGCTTGAAAAAATTCACAAGCTTCATCTACCGTCATATTTAATACATCACTAATAGATTTTCCTTTGTACCTAATTTCTAGTGTTTCGCGATTATAACGTTTGCCATTGCATTTTTCGCAGTGCACATAAACATCTGGCAAGAAGTTCATTTCAATCGTACGCATTCCTCCACCTTCACACATATCACACCTTCCGCCTTTTACATTGAAAGAAAAACGGCCTGCATTGTATCCCCTAATTTTAGCTTCGGGCACAGCCGAAAACAAGGTGCGTATTTCAGTAAAGAATCCACAATAGGTTGCAGGATTACTTCTGGGTGTTCTGCCAATGGGAGACTGGTCTATTTCAATTACTTTGTCGATATTTTCTAAACCTTTAATGCTTTTATAATCCATTGGGCTAACCCGACTATCGTAACAATGCTTTGATAGCAAGGGATACAGGGTTTCGTTAATAAGGGTAGATTTTCCACTGCCACTTACACCACTTACTACTACTAATTTTTCTAGCGGAATTTGAACCGATACATTTTTTAAATTATTTCCAGTAGCACCTTTAATTTCAATGGACTTTCCATTGCCCTTTCTTCTTTCTTTTGGAATTGGAATTGATTTTGCACCACTTAAATATTGGGCCGTATCTGAATTACTTAATAGTACTTCTTGTGGTGTTCCTGCTGCTACAATCTCTCCGCCATGCACACCTGCTTTGGGGCCAATGTCTACCAAATAATCGGCAGCCATCATAATATCTTTATCGTGCTCTACTACTAAAACACTGTTTCCTATATCTCTTAAATTTTGTAAAGCCAAAATCAAACGATGGTTGTCTCGTTGGTGTAACCCTATAGATGGCTCGTCTAATACATAGGTAATTCCTTGTAATTGCGAACCAATTTGTGTGGCCAATCTAATTCGCTGAGACTCTCCCCCACTAAGGCTTCTAGATGGTCGGTCTAATGATAAATAGGTTAATCCAACGTCTAATAAAAACTGTAGTCGTTCTCGTATTTCTTTTAAAATATCTTTTGCAATAGCATTTTGCTTTTTACTCAACCTTTCTTCTATACCATCAAACCAAACAATTAATTTATTTAAATTTAAATGGCTGAGTTCTGCAATATTTTTTTCGTCAACTTTAAACCAAAGACTTTCTTGTTTTAACCTTGCCCCATTGCATGTAGGACATTTTTTTAATTCCATAAATTGCTCTACCCATTCGCGCAGCGCTTCGGTACTACCAGTGCCTGCATACCAACGATTGAGCATGGGAATAATTCCTTCAAATTCTCCTTCATAAGGTTTACCTGGAATAGCTGCTGATTCTAATACTTCTTCGTCAGAAATAATTCCGTCTGCATTTCCGTATAATAAAATATTCAAAGACGCTACAGGCATTTCTTTGATTGGCTTGTCTAAACTGATTTTATTTTTCTTAGCCAATATTTCTACATTGCGAAACATATAAGCTTCGCGCTGTTCGCCCAAAGGCGCTATACCACCAGCTTTCACGCTTAAAGTCTGATCGGGTAAAATAGCAGACAAACTAATGGTATGAATATTTCCTAAACCCTTACAAGTTGGGCAAGCACCATAAGGCGAGTTAAAAGAAAATGCATTGGGCGATGGTTCTTCGTAACTAATACCTGTTTCTTCGCACATTAATTGTTTAGAAAATTGAACCACTTTATTGGTATCGTTCACCAATAAAAAAAGCAAGTCCTTACCCATTTTTAAAGTTTGCTGTATGCTTTGACTAAGTCGTACACGCATATCTGCAGTTACTGCTAATCGATCAATGACTACTTCAATATCATGAATTTTATATCGATCAACTTGTAGTTTTGCAGTGAGATCCATTACTTCTCCATCAACTCTAACTTTTAAAAATCCTTTTTTACGAATGTCTTCGAACAGCTCTCTGTAATGACCTTTACGGCCTCTTATTAAAGGCGCGAGTAAGGATATTTTTTTATTTAAAAAACGCTCCATGATATTTTCAACGATTTCTTCTTCGCTGAATTTGACCATTTTTTTTCCAGTATTGTAACTATACGCTTCTCCAACCCTGGCAAACAATAAGCGCATAAAATCATACACTTCTGTTACCGTTCCAACGGTTGATCTTGGATTTTTATTGGTGGTTTTTTGTTCGATAGAAATTACCGGACTTAGGCCTGTAATTTTGTCTACATCGGGCCTTTCCATATCACCCATAAATTGGCGTGCATAGGCGCTAAAGCTTTCCATGTATCTGCGCTGGCCTTCATTATAAATTGTATCGAAAGCAAGCGAAGATTTTCCACTGCCACTTACACCAGTAAATACCACCAATTTATTTTTGGGTACCGATATATCAATATTTTTTAAATTATGTTCCCTTGCCCCAAAAACTTCAATGAATTCTTCGGGTGGTACAGGAGCTGCTATTTTAGAAGGCTTATTTGCCGATACTTTTTTTGCCATGATGCGCTTAAAGGTTAAATGTACAAACATTGCAAAAGCTAATAAGTTTTAATACTTCTAAATTAGTTAGAAGTATTGATAGCCTTTCTTAATAAATATTTTTTTAAGGATTCAAAGCATTGCCAATAAAGGGTTTCGGCTTAATTCCTATTAGTTTAGTAGACTTTTATTTGGTAAATTGAAAACTTCCCCTTTATCTTTGTAATAGTTCTTTAAGATAACTTATCAAGAAAGGCAGAGGGATTTGGCCCGTTGAAGCCTTGGCAACCCATATTATTAACTCAATAGTATGAAGGTGCCAACTCCAGTATTGTTATACGCAATACAGAGATAAGTCAGAGTAATCGTTTGAAATTATAAACCCATGCAAAGGGATATTAATAAATTATCAAGCTCATCTGACTTACCTGATGAGCTTTTTTTATGCCCTTAAATCAAACTAAGACGCACCAATATTAAAAGCCTCCTCAAGTAAGTTAGGTATCGTTGACTCTACCAAATAAGTTATTGTTAAGTACTATTAAACATTTAACAATTAAAAAAAACAAACATGAGCAGTGCAACAGAATTGATTCACAGCATTCCAGTAGATCCATTAACAGGTGCTATTTCGGTACCCATCTATCAAACTTCAACATTTGTTCAAGACGCTCCAGGCGTAAACAAAGGCTATGACTATTCTAGGTCGAATAATCCAACACGTGCAGTACTAGAGCAGCTAATTGCTAAACTCGAAAAAGGCAGTGTAGGATTGGCTTTCAGTAGTGGTTTAGCGGCCATTGACGTGATTATTAAACTACTAAAAACAGGCGACGAAATTGTTGCTGTTGATGATATTTATGGCGGTGCGTTTAGGTTATTTAATAGTGTATATGAACAGTTTGGGATTAAAGTAAATTATGTAGACACTTCAGATATTCAAAAAGTATTTGATGCTGTTACTTCAAAAACAAAATTAATTTGGTTAGAATCTCCAACAAATCCTACGCTAAAAATTTCTGATATTGCTGCCATTGCAAAAATTGCAAAAGCCAATAATAGTTTGCTTTGTGTAGACAATACCTTTGCCTCGCCTATACTTCAACAACCACTTAGTTTAGGAGCCGATATTGTGGTGCATAGTGCCACTAAATACTTAGGAGGTCATAGTGATTTGATTGCAGGATTGGTTGTTGCAAAAGACCCTGAATTAGGTGCTAAACTTAAGTTTTATCAAAACGCTTGTGGTGCGATTCTTGCGCCATTTGATAGTTGGTTAACCATTCGTGGAATTGAAACCTTGCATTTACGCATTAAACAACATTGTGCTAGTGCATTAGAAATTGCCAAATACCTCGAACAACATCCAGCAGTAAACAAAGTGTATTATCCTGGTTTAACAACACATCCTAACCACGAAGTAGCAAAAAAACAATCTACAGGATTTGGCGGAATTATTTCCTTCACCTTACACAATGATACAGAAGCTGCAGCAATAGCACTTGTACAAGAAACGGAATTATTTAAACTAGCAGAGAGTTTGGGTGGAATTAAAAGTTTAATTTCGCACCCAGCTAATATGACACACAAATCAATCCCTGCAGCTAAAAGAAGGGCAAATGGCGTAGCAGATAGTTTAATTCGTTTGTCTATTGGGCTAGAAGAACATGAAGACTTAATTGCTGATTTAGCATTGGCTTTTAATAGAATAGAAAATTCAACAATAAAAGAAAAAGCAAACGCTTTCACTTCGGTATAATTGAAATAGAAAAATGGAAACACATAAAAAATTAACAATCGGTTTATTTGGCTTTGGCGTTGTAGGTGAAGGTTTGTACAAAGTATTGCAACAAACGCCATCACTCAATGCAAGCATTAAAAAAGTTTGTATTAAACAAGCTAATAAAGAAAGAAACGCGCCTGCCTCTTTGTTCACTACAGAAAAAAAAGATCTTTTATTTGATCCTGAAATAAATGTAATTGTAGAAGTGATTGACGATGCCGATGCTGCATTTGAAATTGTTACCATTGCCTTACACAATGGCAAAGCAGTAGTAAGTGCTAGTAAAAAAATGATTGCAGAACATTTGCCCGAAATATTGCAAATGCAAAAAGAAACAGATTTGCCATTTTTATGCGAAGCCGCAGCCTGTGCATCTATCCCTGTTATTAGAAATTTAGAAGAATACTACGATAATGATTTGTTGCATTCTATAAAAGCCATTGTAAACGGATCTACTAATTTTATTCTCACCAAAATGTTTGAGGATAAATTAGATTTTAATGCGGCATTATTACTAGCCAAACAATTGGGCTTTGCAGAAAGCAATCCTAAATTAGATGTAGAAGGATACGATGCAGTAAATAAATGGGCTATATTATTAAACCATGCGTACGGTATTGTTGAACACCCCGATAATATTCTATTTACGGGCATTCAAAATATTCAATTGACAGATGCCCTTGTTGCAAAAGAAAAAGGATTAGATATTAAATTAATTGCACAAGCAAAAAAATTAAAGAATGGAAAAGTTGCGGCATTTGTATTGCCACAATTTGTGCAAAATGGCGACCCACTTTCTTTTGTTAAAAACGAATACAATGGGGTAGTAATTGAAAGTGGCTTTGCAGACAAACAATTTTTTTACGGAAAAGGTGCGGGTAGTTTCCCTACAGCCTCTGCAGTATTAAGTGATATTTCGGCATTACGATATAATTACAAATACGAATACAAAAAATTATACCACCATGTACCACATGAACTAACCAATGAGTTTTATGTTAAAGTGTATGTTAGTTTCGATGACTGGAAATTCATACCACGCGATAAATTTGAATGGATAGAAGAATGGCATGCTGTTGCAGAACGTAAATATTTAATTGGCGTGCTTCCTGTGCAAGAATTAAAACAACATACTTGGTGGAAAGAAAATCAAACTTCTTTGATATTAACAGCAGACCCAATTATTGACAACCTAGACATTATCAACTTAAAAAAACGCAGTTTAGAACTTGCTGGAATCATCTAATAAAATAATTCAACCATCAATGAGTGAACTATCTATAAAAAATTTCAATACTGGCGTAAAAATCACGTTGGTATTGGGTTTTACCTTGATAGCCATTTCATTTTACCTAGGAAAAGTTAACTTGTTTTTATTGTTGAATGGCAACCTTGGTTTATTTGCAGATCGATTTTTTGAATACACTACTTATTTAGGAGACGGCGTAATTTGGGTACCCATAGCAGTGCTTTTTTTTATTTATCGAAGAAAATATTTAGTTTTATTATTTGGAGCTATTTTATTTTCTACGCTATTCACCCAAGTAACTAAAAACTTTATTTTTCCTGAACTACCAAGGCCTACAAAATTAATTGAAAACACACAATTAATTCATACAGTACCAGGGGTTGAATTACATACTATTGATAGTTTTCCATCTGGTCATACTACTACTGCCTTTACTGTTTTTTTATTGGCTTGTTTATTTATTCCTACAAAAAAAATCATTCCAATTGGCCTTGCAATTGCTTTACTAGTGGGCTATTCAAGGGTTTACCTTGCACAACATTTTCCTTTAGATGTAGGCGCAGGAATGATTGCAGCATGCTTAACAATGCTACTATCTATTCAAATGCAAAAATGGAGGGACGCAAATCAAACCCTATTTAACTAGTCTAACTAGTCTTTCCAACGCCATTCGCCAGCAATCTGTAAGGGAGTTTTTAAATTACTTTTTAGCATAAATTCTTTGGTTTCAATATCCGATAAATGCTTGGCTGTAATTTCTTTTGTATCTGCAATACCATATAATAACATGGCATTAAATCGAACAGTATTTTCCATTCCTTTTTTATCTACCAAACTAAATACATCGCAATCTGCATGGTAGCAAGGTCCTGAATTATTAGGCAATTTACCGCCAGCAGCACCTCCTGTAGGAACTCCTTGTAACATAAACGGTTGATGATCGCTATGCAAACCAGCACCAGAACTAAATTGGTTTGTAAAATTCGAATCTAATGAATGTGCTATAGCTCCAATGGATTGAAATAAAGCCTTACTCCCTTCGTCGGTTGTAGAATATCCTTTAGGGTCATTGGTCATATCGTAGTTTAACATATAACGCAATTGCGCTATCGACTTGTCTTTAATAGCTGCATTTACATAGGCTTTAGATCCTAACAAACCTTCTTCTTCGCCCATAAATAGTACAAATTCAACCGTTCTTGCAGGCTGCAACTTAAGTGCTGCAAAGGTCCTAGCCATATCCAACACTGCAAACGAACCAATCCCATTGTCAATGGCACCAGTTGCTAAATCCCAACTATCTAAATGCCCGCCAACTACAATCTTTTCGTTTGGTAAAGTTTTTCCAGGAATGGTTGCCACCACATTACGCGACTTAATCATCCCAGAAAAATTATTCATTTTAATATGCGCAAATAATTTACCAGCTTTCAAATCTTCGCGAAATTTCATGCCTTGCTCTTTACTAATACAAATGGCAGGAATAGGAATTAATTTTCCTGTAACAGATGCGGTTCCTGTTAGAAGAATACCACCGTCTGCTGTATTAATTAATATAAATCCAATGGCACCGTATTTGGTAGCGATAGCAGCTTTTTCGGAACGATGTAGGGTTCCTGTTCCAGGTTTTGATCCGGCAACAACACCTAAATATACTAAGGCAATTTTACCCTTAACTTTTCCTGGATTTGCTAGGTAATCTTCTTCTAGTCCATTCCCCATATCCACCACTTCATTTGAAATGTTTGACTGTACAGGCGAATGTGCCAAAGACACAGATTTGATAGGCAGTAAATGATTCGTATCGCTGCCAATGGCTACGCTTAAGTTTCCACGGCTCCAACTTTCTACTTCAAATGGTTGGTATCGAAGATTTTTAAAGCCTGCTGCTTTAAGTAATTGATAGGCATACGCCTCTGCTTTAGCACCGTTGGCAGAGCCCGTTAAACGATGTCCAATGGTTTCTGTGGCTTCTTTTAAACTTGCATAAGCCTGAGAATGCGCTAACACTTCTTGGTTGATACTAGAAAATACATTGTTCCACTCTGGTTTGCTTTGAGCTTGTACTAACTGAGTTGCAAACAAAAGAAGGATAACGCAAAGGGCTTGATACTTATTCATAAACAGGGTTTAACTGATTCATTAAATCTACCCATGCAATTTACCTGCGATTTGAATACCGTTTTAAAAAAAATGATAAACCGCAGGTAAGAACCCTATTTATATAGAATTTGATACTAAAATTGTTGCTTACAATACAATCACGCTATTATTTCCACCAAACACATTAGGGTGTTGGCTATCTGCTGCTGGCTCATTTAACCACTCAGTAGCATTTACACGATATTTAAACTCGTGTTGCGAATTTTTAGGCAAAGAAACTTCAGCACCAAAGCTTCCGTCTTTCTTTTTGCTCATTACTATAGAATTTTCCCAATCGCTATTTAGTCCTAAGATTTCAATTGTTTCAGCGTTTTCAATATTGAAACTGAATTTTACTTTGCAATAATCTTTGGTTTTGAAATAGGTTTTTTGTACCATTTTTTAGTTTTTGTAGTTCCTCTTGATACGAAAATTGCAAAAAGGTAACCCAAAATAGACCTGAAACGATTATATTTAATTAGTAAAATCACCCTATAATTCAAGGTTCTATGCAAAAGTTCAGCAGCTTGCTTGTAAGCAGTCTTTTTATTTCAAACCTCTGTTTTTCGCAAAATAATTTGGTTAAAATTGAGCCGATTAGTTTTTCGCAAGTAACTATTACCGACCATTTTTGGAAACCAAAGTTGCAATTAGTAGCCACAAAAACTTTGGGCGCATGTATTTACCAAACAGAAACTGCTACCCCAAGAATTAGAAATTTTCAAAAAGTAGCCCGAAATAAAGGCGAAAAACACGAAGGCGTTTTTTATGATGATAGTGATGTATTTAAAGCACTTGAAGCAATGGCATATTCTTTAAAAAATAATCCAGATGCAACCATAGAAAGAAAAGCCGACGAATGGATTGAAATAATTGCAGCAGCACAACAACCCGATGGCTATTTAAATACTTTTTATACCCTTGGCGATATTAAAACTAGGTATACCGATATGAGCATGCACGAAGACTACAATGCAGGCCATATGATTGAAGCAGCTGTAGCTTATTTTAATGCCACTGGTAAAAGAAAGTTTTTAGATGTATGTATTCGTTGGGCCAATCATTTCGATGCTTTATTTGGACCCAACAAAAGACACTGGGTAACAGGCCACCAAGAATTAGAATTGGCACTTGTAAAATTGTTTAAAACAACACAGGATAAAAAATATTTGCATTTAGCAGACTGGTTATTATTGGAAAGAGGACACCAAAATGCAAAAGGCTATACTTGGACAGAATGGAAGGATACCGCTTATGCGCAAGACCTTGTTCCTGTAAAATTGCAGAAAGAAATTACAGGGCATGCTGTGCGTGCAATGTATATGTATACCGGCGCTGCAGACGTTGCTGCTCAAACAGGCGATACTGGCTACTTAGCAGCAATGGTAAGGGTTTGGCAAGATGTTGTTTATAGAAATATGTATTTAACAGGGGGCATTGGATCTTCTGGAGGCAATGAAGGATTTTCTATTGATTATGATTTACCAAACGATAAAGCTTATTGCGAAACCTGTGCATCTGTAGGAATGGTTTTTTGGAACCAACGCATGAATGCGCTAACAGGCAATGCAAAATATATGGACGTTTTAGAAAGGAGTTTATACAATGGTGCACTAGATGGATTGAGTTTGTCTGGAGATCGATTTTTTTATGGCAACCCACTAGCATCATCCGGAAAAAATGCGCGCAAAGAATGGTTTGGAACAGCTTGTTGCCCATCTAATATTGCCCGATTAATTGCCTCTTTAGGCGACTATATTTATGCCAAAGACTCAAAAGGAATTTATATAAATTTATTTGTAGGAAGCGAAACCACTATTCAATTGAACAAGCAAAATGTTCGTGTGAATATGCAAACCAATTATCCGTTGGATGGTGCCATACAAATAACAGTATCACCAGTTGCAGCACAAAATTTTGCGCTACATATTCGCAAACCAGGCTGGGTAAGTAATGATGTGGTACCAGGAGATTTATACAAATTTGCAAGTAACACTATTTTGCAACCAAAATTATTGGTTAATGGAAAGCCTGTAAATACTACAGAAAAAAATGGTTATTATATTGTTCAAAGAATTTGGAAAAAAGGAGATGTGGTAACCTATCAATTACCCATGGAAATTAAAAGAGTCCTTTCTAAAGATGCAATTAAAACCAACCTAGGCCGAGTAGCAATAGAACGCGGACCAATTGTTTATTGTGTAGAAGGTGCCGACAATAATGGCAAAGCAATGAATATAGCCATCCCAGAAACAGCCATATTTCAAGAAAAACCATTTGCAGTACTCGACGAAAAAGTAGTAGCACTTAGTGCACAACTACCAACCATTCAAACAAGTGCAGATGGAAAAAATTCAGAAAGAATTGTTAAAGAAGTTATTGCAATTCCATACTATACTTGGTGCAATAGAGGCAGTAATCAAATGCAAGTATGGCTTCCGCTGAATTTTACAGATGAAACACCAAAAAAATAAAATTGAATGACACTAAACTATTTATAATTCTTATCGTCTACTTTTTTAATCAAGCAGCAAAATATAAAAATCAACCATCTTATATTTTTAATAGTGGAAATTTATGGCAGTAACAATACGGCAATGGAATGAAAATGATTTAAGTAATTTGGTTTTGTATGCTAACAACATAAATGTGTGGAATAATTTACGCAATTATTTTCCTAGTCCTTACACTGAAGAAGATGGAATTAATTGGTTAGCAAAAATGAAAGAAGCCAGCCCTATTGTTAATCTAACTATAGATTTAGACGGAGCCGCTATTGGTGGAATTGGTTTGATTTTAAATTCCGATGTATATGCAAAGTCGGCAGAATTAAGTTATTGGTTAGCTGAACCCTACTGGAATCAAGGCATTGCCACAGAAGCTATTCGGCAAATGGTGGAATATTGTTTTTATTATTTTGATATTGTACGCATCTATGCCGAAGTATTTGAAATTAATAAAGCCTCTATGCGTGCACTAGAAAAAAATGGATTTTATTTAGAAGGGGTTCGCCGAAAAGCAGTGCTAAAAAATGAAGTATTAATGGATGATTATATCTGGGTAAAATTAAGGGCCTGGTAATAATTACTACTTAACACAGGATTAACAAATTAAGCACAGGATTTATTTTACTTAATACATCTAATAATAAAAGCATTCACCCTCTTAAAATAAAATTATGCACCTAAAGAAAAACATAGCCACAAGTGAATCTGGATTTATATTTAATCCATCAACAGGTGATTCTTATTCTGCCAATCCAATTGCTGCAGAAATTTTATTGCAATTAAAAGAAGGCTCCCCAATTGCAAGCATTAAAACTAAAATTTTAGAACAATACGATGTTAGTGCTGCACAACTAGAAAAAGACTGGGATGATTTTTCAAACCAATTGATAGCCGCCAATTTATTAGACAACTAATTAAAGCAACTACAATTATTTATCATGCTAGAAAATAAAAATATTTATACAATTGCAGTTACTGGCTTAAACGCCATTGATAGCCCAGGGCCTGGCGTTGCTGTAATTAGAGCGCTCAGAGACGGATTGCCAAAATCATTGCGCATTATAGGACTGTCTTACGAAACGCTTGAACCTGGTATTTACATGCACGATTTGGTAGATAAAACCTATCAAATACCTTACCCAGCAGCAGGTACCGACAATTTATTAAAACGCTTAGAATTCATACACGAAAAAGAAAACATACAATTAATCATTCCAAATTTCGATGCAGAGTTGTATGGGTTTATTAAACTAGGGCCTACTTTAAAAAGTATGGGCATTGCCACTTTTTTACCAACGCTAGAACAATTTGATGCAAGAGATAAAATCAATTTGTACCAGTTTGGTTTAAAATATGGACTAACTGTTCCTGCAGATAAAATCATTTACAGCACGCAAGAACTTTATGCTTGTGCAGAAGCTTTTGGCTATCCTTTAGTTGTAAAAGGAAAATATTATGATGCCATTATTGCTTATACAATGGAGCAAGCAGAAAAAGCATTTTATAAACTCTCGGCTAAATGGGGGATGCCTATTATAGTACAACAATTTATTACTGGTACCGAAATAAATATTGCAGCACTTGGAGATGGAAACGGCAATGCCATTAGTATCATTCCTATGCGCAAACTCTATATTACCGATAAGGGCAAAGCATGGGCAGGCATTACACTTGAAGATCCTGCACTTATTGATCTTGCAAAAACATTTATGCAAGCAACTAAATGGAAGGGCGGATGTGAGTTAGAAATTATGCGCACAGCTAGTGGTATTCCTTATATCATGGAAATAAATCCACGTTTTCCTGCATGGATTTATTTAACTGCAGGTGCAGGACAAAATCAACCAGCAGCCTTAGCTAAAATGGCATTAGGGGAAACGATTGAACCTTATACAGACTACGAAGTAGGTAAAATTTTTATCCGTTATTCTTGGGATCATATCACCGATGTAAAAGAATTTCAACAAATTAGTGGGTTTGGAGAATTGTAAACCTTAAAAAAAATCAGATGCAAAAATTAAAATACGAAAGCCCGGTTATACAAAAAATGAATGCCGGATTAATGAATAAATTTGGAACTAGAACCGAATACGAACCCGTTACACATATTGATGGCGTATCTGTAAATAGAATGATGGCAGACTATGGCTCTCCCCTATTTGTAATCAGCGAAAGAACCATCAGACAAACTTATCAAAATACAGTTCGTGCATTTAAAACGCGCTATCCAAAAGTGCAATTTGCTTGGAGCTATAAAACCAATTATATCAATGCGGTTTGCAAAGTGTTTCACCAAGAAGGAAGTTGGGCAGAAGTTGTAAGTGGTTTTGAATACCAAAAAGCAATTGGCAATGGAGTTCCAGGCAATAAAATTATTTTTAACGGCCCCGAAAAAACAAATGAAGAATTAACACTAGCTATTAATAATGATTCACTCATTCATATCGATCATTTTGAAGAAATGTATCAATTGATTGATTTAAGTGAACAGCTTAATAAAAAACCAAGAGTAGCCATCCGCGTAAATATGGATACTGGCATTTATCCTATGTGGGATCGTTTTGGATTTAATTATGAAAACGGACAAGCATGGTCGGCACTCAATAAAATAGTTGCATCTGGTAAATTGCAATTAACAGGCATTCATTGTCATATTGGAACTTTTATGCTTTCTACAGAAGCTTATGCCATTGCTGTAAGAAAATTGGGCGACCTCGCATACAATTGCAAAACACAATTAAACACTGTTATTCAATACCTCGATTTAGGTGGTGGATTACCATCGGCAAATACCTTACGGGGCGCTTATTTACCAGGGGCAGATACCATGCCATCGGTTGATGAATTTGCAGAAGCTATTACAAATGCATTAATGAATATTGGTTTTGCTGCACAAGAATTACCACTTTTGATATTAGAAACAGGCAGGGCGCTAATTGATGATGCAGGATATTTATTAGGAAGTGTTTTAGCCAACAAAAGACTAAGTGATGGCAGACGCGCTACAATACTAGATTTTGGCGTAAACATTTTATTTACCTCTTTTTGGTACGAGCATAAAATAAGTCCTGCACAAGCATTTACGCACCATACCGAAGACATGGTTTTATACGGACCCTTGTGTATGAATATTGATGTAGTTCGTCAAAGCGTTAATTTACCTTTATTAAATCGCGGAGACAAAGTAGTAGTGCATAAAGTAGGCGCTTACAATATGACACAATGGATGCAGTTTATTCAAATGAGACCAAATGTAATTATGATTGACGAAAAAGGAAATACGCATTTAATTCGTGAGGCCGAAACCCTTGCATATATAGAGCAAGTAGAAAAAATGCCCGCACATTTGCAACAAATAAATTTATAATAAAACAATACTTGATTGAAAAATAATACAGTCATACCTTTTTTAAAATACATTGGCAGTGCTGTGTTAAACAGTTATGGGATGTTGTTTTTTTCAAAAAACAAATTGTTCTCACTATTAATTATTTTGGTATCGTTCTTTACGCCATTTGCAGGCGCATGCGGATTAATAGCAGTTTTGATATCAATTTTTGCAGCCCATGCTATTGGATTTGGAAAAGAACAAATACAAAATGGTTTATTAACCTATAGTGTATTGTTATTTGGACTAGGTTTTGGAAGCAATTTTGAAATGGGCATTGCTTTTGTGTTATTACTATTTACGGGAGCATTGTTAACCTTATTTTTATCAACCACTTTAAATGCAATTTTAAACAAACGTGGGCTTCCTGCATTATCACTTGCTTTTATTATTAGTACAAGTTTGTTAATTATTGCTTCTAAAAGTTTTAATGGCATTGGATTAACACACCGACATATTTATTGGTACAATGAAATGTTTTCTCTTGGCGGAAACAACCTAGTAAATTTAATTCAACAATTTGAAAATTGGTCGGTGCCAGATTATATAGCTGGATTCTTTAGAAGTATGAGCGCCATTCTATTTCAAGTGAATATTGCTGCCGGAATTATTTTATCTATCGGTTTATTTATTTACTCAAGAATTGCTTTTATTTTAATGGTATTAGGCTATGCCGTTGCACTCATATTTGGCTATGCTATGGGTGGATTTGAATCTGGCAATATGAGTTATTATAATATGGGAACCAACTTCATGTTGGTTGCAGTAGCATTAGGAGGATTTTATATTATTCCTTCAATCCGTTCTTTTTTATGGATTATGGTGGTGGTTCCTATTGCCTATTTAATGGTTATAGGTTTGGGTAGTATTACCTTTAAAATGGGTGTACCTGTTTTTTCATTGCCATTTTGCATTACAGTGATTTTGTTTTTACACATGTTACAGTCAAGAAAAAAACAAAACAAACTAGTATTAACGCCAATACAATACTATAGTCCTGAAATTAATTTATATCGATACACTAACGGAAAGGAAAGACTATTAAATGAATACTATCAACCAATAAGTTTGCCATTTATGGGCGAATGGATGGTAAGCCAAGGATATGAAGGAAGCATGACACACAAAGGAGAATGGAGTAAGGCATTAGATTTTGTATTACTCGACAATGAAATGAAAACCTTTAAACTTCCAGGAAATTTACCGGAACATTTTTATTGTTATAATAAGCCTGTGTTAAGTGTAGCAGACGGCGTTGTAGTTGAAATCATAGACAATATTGAAGACAACGAAATTGGCGGCAACAATACACAACAAAATTGGGGCAACAGCATTGTTATTAAACATGCCGAAGGATTGTATAGTCAGTTATCGCACTTGAAAAAGCATTCATTTAAAACAGTTAAAGGCGCGTATGTAAAACAAGGCGATATTATTGCATACTGTGGCAACTCGGGTCGCTCACCAGAACCACATTTACATTTGCAAATACAAGCCACTCCTTTTGTTGGATCTAAAACATTGGCATACCCTGTAGCTTTTTTTAATGTTAGAGAAAACAATGCCAATACTTTAAAAACTTATAGCACGCCAAAAGAAGGGAATTTCATAAGTAATATCATACCAAATACACAGTTGCAAAACGCTTACAATTTTCAACCTGGTGCCATTATAAAAGTAGCAGCCAACAATTTTGCAAATGAAGAATGGGAAGTTTGTACTAGTATTTATAATGAAACTTATTTTTATTGTAAGGAACTCAATGCTTTTGCATACTTTATATACAAAGGAACTGCGTTTTATTTTACCAATTATTTTGGACCTAAAAACAGTTTGCTATTTCAATTCTATGAGGCTTCTTATAAGGTTTTATTAAGCAATAATATTGCTTTAACTGTTACAGATTATTTTCCTTTAAACATATTCAAACCCAATGCTATTAATTGGTTACAAGATATTGTTGCACCTTTTTATATTTTCATAAAAATGAAATTCGAATACGCTATACAACAAGATGAAAACGGATTGAATAATAATAAAATAGGTTTTACAAGTAAGCGTTCAGAAATACTATTTGGAAAACAAAAAAACATAAAAACTGCAACTGTAACTATTCAAAATGGCCAGTTACATTCTTTTACTTTTCAGCAAAACAACCAAACAATACAAGCTTTATGCAGCAATTAAAACGAATTTTATTTTTTTCATTATTGTTCTTGTCTATACAAAGCTTTGCGCAAAATGGCTATACTTACGAGGCTGTAGACACTAAAACTTATGCACTATATCAAAAAAGTGCTTGGGCTGAATTAATTAGTTATGGCAATACTGCTATTGAAAATGGACAAGATTTTACACTACTGCGTTTAAGAATTGCTTATGCCGAATATATGTTGCAAAATTATTCAGCAGCAATTATTTCTTATGAAAAAGTATTAAAAAACGATTCTTACAATGCAACAGCACACTATTATATTTGGCTATGTAGAAAATACTTAAACCAAACCGAATTAGCTGGCAGACAAATAAAATATCTTTCTGCAGAAACCATTCAAAAAGAAAATTTAAAAAATATAGCTTTTACAGGTGCCGGATTAGAAACTAGTTTTAAATCATCCGACAATGCACTAAGGGGAAATACTTTCTATCAAAATTTTCATGCACAAAATCGGTTTGGGTATAATATATTGATGGATCAAATGGTATCATTTTATAATCAAACAATGTATACCGTAAACCCTAGTATTCAGCCTGGCTTCCCGCCCCCACCTCCGCAACCACAATTGAGAGGCACTAGCATCAATCAAAAAGAATACTATAATAAATTAACAGCCAATTTAACCAATCAATGGCAAGTAAAAGCAGCCTATCATTATACCTACAATTCAATAGGTACTAGTATTTATAATAACCAAACTGGTTTTGTTGGATTAAAATATACGGGCAATTATTTCGACCTACAGGCAGATGCCTTATTTTCTAATATAACCGATACTAGTGTGCAACAATTTGACGCACAATTAGGGTTAAACCCACTAGGGAACATGAATTTGTATAGTATTTCAATTGCTACTATACGCAAAAGACCAAATGGATCTGCTTTTAATTTTAGACAAATTCTTGGTTGTAAAATTCAAAATAGCATTTGGCTTGAAGGCAATATAACACTAGGTAATTTCAATGATTTATTAGAGAATGATGGCCTTTATATCTATAATGCCATTGATAGAAATCTTTTTAAAGGCGGTCTATCTACTTATATTACAATAACACCAAAATGCACGCTATCATTGGGTTATACAATGGAGCAACGCGAGTTAAAATCAACTACTACTAATTTTATTCAACATTCAATCACAGGAGGATTATCATGGAAATTTTAAAAAAACATTTTGCAACTGCCACCTTTTTATTGTTAGGCCTTTCTACAATGGCTCAAACAGATAATGCTAGTTTAAAAAAAGTATTCAAAGAAAATTATACCCAAGAATACAACAAAGCATATTCAGAAGCCATTACTGGTTTAACAAAAGTGTATGATGAAAATAGTTATGAAATTAACCTCCGATTGGGTTGGCTACATTATCAAAATAAAAACTATAGTCAGTCGCAAAATTATTATCAAAAAGCAAGTAACCTAAAGCCTTATTCTGTAGAAGCTAAATTAGGATTGGTAAAACCATTGTCTATTTTAGAAAATTGGGACAAAGTATTACAAGTATATGAAGAAGTATTAAAAATTGATCCGCAAAATACAACGGCAAATTATTGGGCAGGTGCTATTCAATACAATCGAAAAAAATATGAGCAAGCCGCAAAATTATTTGAAAAAATTGTAAACCTTTATCCATTCGATTACGATGGAAATCACATGTTAGGATGGACATATATTAACCTTGGCCGAAACTCCGAAGCAAAAACTTTATTTAATAAAGCACTATTGAATAGACCAGACGATGCTTCTTGTTTAGAAGGTCTTGCAAAAATAAAATAAGAAAAAATGTTCGCTACTAGTTATTAAACAATAGCTGGTAGCGAATCTATATAGGCTTTGGGTGTCATTCCCATGTATCGCTTAAATGCAATATAGAAAGTGTTTTGTGAATTGAAACCTATCATAAAACTAATGCTTTCAATGCTGTAAGCCCGCCATTTATGACTGGTTTTTAACTGATCAATCATATATAAAATGCGCATTGAATTGGTATAATTATTGAAATTTTGACCATGCACTTCTTTAATGGTGCTGCTAATTACTCTTTCAGGTATTCCAATTTTTAACGCTAATTGAGACAAACAAAAATCATCTTTTAAAAATGGTTTTTCATATAATAGAAATGTTTCTATGCGCAACATTCTTCTAACAGATTTTTCAGACGGAGCTGCGTTTTGATCTAAAACAGGTTGATCGTATTCTTCACTGTCTATAATGTCTGTGTTTGTAACATCATCGTGTATTAAATTAGTAATATCCTTAAAATTCACAAAAACTTTTCTATCGGTTGCCCCTGCTATATTCATTCCAAATAAAAGTAGCGGATACCTGAATATATAAAAGACCGGATAACTAAGTGTAACAAAAATTACCACTTCTGGTAAAACAGCAGATACATCAGTGTCATTGGACCAAATTAAAGCAATGATAAAAATAACCAAGATTCCTATAATTCTAACCCAAAGTAAAGAACCCAATAAATTAAAAATTGTTTTATTGTCTTTTATAACAGTTTTATTAAATGTTTTAATGTGTTTAAAATATAATAAGCAAGTAAATCCAAACATAATAGTTGCAAAAGCGGTTTTTAAACCCAATTGAATACCTGTTGAAAGAAATCCTTCTTTTAATTCATGAAATTTTATTTGGTATTCTTCGAAATTTCTTCCAGAATATATGTAATTCAAATCTGCCATTTTTATAGCAGTTGGACTAAAATAATAAGGAATTAATTCTACTAAATGAAATGCAAAAGGTAAAACAAACAACCAATCCCATTTTCGAAACCTGTACTCATTCATAAGCACCATCCTATAAAAAAGGTAATTACTTACAGGAACTAAATAAGTAAATGGATCTGAAATTCGAAAAAAATACGGCATTTGTAGCATGTACTCTGTACGCATCAATAATTGAGTAGCCGCTAATATTGTTAATGAAAAAACTTGTACTGCAAATAATTTAAAAGTCAATGCCTCTTTACTTCTAAAAAATAGTAGCGTAAATAGCAAAAAGCCAAAGCCTATTTGAAATATTTCTATGCCAATAATTATTGCATCCATATAATAAATTATAATGCTAGATAAATTGCAATTTACAGATTATTTACGATTTTAGGAATTGTCATTTTTTAATAAGAACTGGTGCAAAATGCCCATCCCCACAAATAAAGTAGGGCCAATTAAAAACTCATTAATGGCTCCCATTACCTGCCTAACACTAAAGGGAAGGGGGCGTATTATCCAGTCGAAAGCTCCCAAAGACAATAAAATAAATATTCCAGACAGGTGAATTACATGCCAAATAGTTTTCATCCAGGCAATTCGATCTAATGTAAGTTGTTTAACACCAATTAAATAGACCGTTATTAGTACACTGAATTTTATTACGTGTCGAATTTTTCTAGGAATATCCTTTGCATTATGGGTATCCATGAACATTAAATAATAAGCAGTATAAATTATAAGGATGATGGCTAGTCCTACCCAAAATTTTCTAGGCATGAGCGGTAGTTAATTTTTGATTGATTTTTACAAACTGTACCCATAAGTAAAACACAACTGCATAGGTTATTATATTAAACAAGTAATGGTGTGCAAATTCAGTTAAATGAGGATATGCATTGTGCACCAAGGCTAAAGCGGTACACCTACTAATATTCAAAAGCACAATCAAAATAATTCCAATAATAGAATAAATCGCCTTAAAATAAATTTTGCCAGGATATGCAATAATAAACCCAACAAATAGTACAAATAAACTCAATCCATTACAGCCATCGGCAATACCAATTAAACGTTTTGGACCCAAAAAAATCGTGGCTTTTTCATAAGATAGGGTAAAGCCTTCTACATATTCAGTAGTAGTAATCCCTTTGCAATATGCCTGATCTGTTCCTTTTATCCAACCAAAAAAACCAGCAGTGGCATTACCAGTAAACATCGATAAAGGCCTATCAATAATTCTATTAGGCATTAATATGAACAGATAAACAATTTCCCAAATAATAAAAATAGCTAGCGCCCGCTTTAAAAAGGTTTTAATTGGGGCAGGAATTTGTTGAATAGAGGTTTTAAAGGTTCTAAGTAATTCCATATTTAAGTGTTGAATATTGCGAATGCTAAAATATATTAAATATTTTATATAATTAAATGTATCAAAACCACTATTTTTGTTTTTTAGCCCCTTTTTCTTTGTTGGCAATCATGTAATTGATTATAAATTACTGATTCTTATTATTCAAATTGATATTGGTAAAAATAATTTAATGAGTGCATTCCATATACTTTTAGTTGAAGACAACGAAGCAGATATTTTATTAACTACTGAATTATTGGTTCAAATAGGAATGAATCATTCTTTAAGCGTTGCTAGAGACGGAGTAGAAGCCATTGATTATGTTTTAAAAAGAGGCAAATATTCCGAAGCAGTTACTCCAAATTTAATTTTGTTGGATATTAATTTACCAAAAGCAAGTGGCACTGAAGTACTCAGCAATATTAAAAAAGATGATAAATACAAAAAGATTCCGGTAATTATTTATACCTCTTCGTTCTTAGAAGCCGATAGAGTTTTTTGTGAGAGTTTAGGCGCCAATCTTTATCTCACTAAAGCCAATACTATGGCGGAGTTTTCAAAACGTATTGAAGACTTTAAAAACTTCCTTTCAATGATTTTATAATTTTGGCAATTATTTTTTTGCCAATATCTTAACCCTTATAATACTAAATGAGTAAGGGGCAATTGAGCAATTAATATTTTTTGTTCCAATTTCAATAGCCGATTCTTTAGGCGAAATTAAAAACGGCTGTTCAAAACTATTGGTTTGTTGTAGATTATCATTTTGCAATTGTAGCACCTTACCTATACTAGCAAAAGACTTTAAGCCATTGAGCGAAATAATAATTGATTTTTTAGCACTTGAAACATTCACCAATTTCACTATCAATTCTTGTGTTGCTTCATCAATACTAGCAGCAGCAAACAAACTATCTTGTCCTGAAACAACTGCATTGTTTTGTGTAATAGACAATTCTTTATTTCCTTTATTGGTAGCAAATAATTTTTGAACATAATAATCAGTAGTACCGTAAGATTGTAAATTATTCACCCAAATTAAATCGGGCGACCACTGCCATGCATCTATATGGGCAAATAATGGCGCATAAGAAGCCATTTGAACCACCGCAGCATTGCGCTCAAGACCTGTCATAAATGCCGCTTCACTCAAGGCTGTTAGCCATGTATTTTTATTGTTTACACTTACTGTTTTATCGCTTTGAGCAGCATACTCACCAGCAAATATTTTAGAACCATTTCTAGGATAATTATCATAACGATTGGCATTTTGTAAAAACCATTCTGGCTTACGATAATAGTGTTCGTCAATAAAGTCGGCGTTCATTTTACGAAGAGCCAAATTCAATGAGTCAAAACGAGCACCATCGGGGTCTGTACCTGAACTATTTACAATTTTAATTTGGGGATATTTATCCTTGATTGCTTTTTGAAAAACAGCCAATCTTTCAATGTATTGCGGTCCCCAATTTTCATTGCCTACACCCAACATTTTTAAATTAAATGGCGCGGGATGACCTATATCATTTCTAACCTTACCCCATTTAGTACTAATTTTTCCGTTCGCAAACTCAATCAAGTCTAATGCATCTTGAACAAAAGGATCTATTTGGTCTAGCGGTGCTAATTCAGCAGAATTAAATTGACAGGCCATGCCACAACTTAGTATGGGCAAGGGTTCTGCACCAATATCTTCTGCCAACTGAAAATATTCAAAAAAGCCTAATCCAAATGTTTGAAAATAATCTGGTGTAGGTCTATGCGCAAACTCAATATTCCAACGATTAATTTTCAGTTCTCTTTCTTCAATTGGCCCAATGGTTTTTTTCCATTGATAACGATTTGCTAAATCAAATCCCTCAACAATACATCCACCCGGAAAACGAATAAATCCTGGCTTCATATCGGCTAATAACTGAATCATATCGGCACGCATACCACCTGGTCTATTCTTCCAAGTATCAGTAGGAAACAAAGAAATCATGTCTAGATCAATAGTGCCAGACCCTTCAAACCAAATGCGCAATTGTGCTTTTAATGCTGTTGCAGTAGCATTAAAACGAATAGCTTGTTTATGCCATTCAGCGCCTGTTTCAGTAGGAATAAGAATAGTAGATCCAATAATTTCTTTTGCCGCATTAATGAGTTCTATATGCAGTTTTACACCAGTTTTTGGTTGACGATACTGTAAAGAAAAATCGTAGGCAAGCCCATTTTTAATACCCATCCCCCTAAAACCTTCATTGGTAATACTTAGGTTTCCTTTGGTTGCATTGTTTAATTTAATTTGTAAAAATCTAGGATTCGGCAAATTAACACCTTGCTTAGCTAGTACTGTAATTGCGCCTTCTTTAAAGGGCTGCTGGTCTAGCTTCCAGCCCATCAATGGCTTAATAAACTCAAAGGAGCGATTCTTAACAAGCTCGGCATAAATACCCCCATCGGCACCCATATTAATGTCTTCAAAAAAAATACCCCACATGGTTGGTTGAATATCTGCAATGGGTTTGTCTGTTTGAATACTTAGCACTGTTTTATTTTGTGCATTAGACACAAAACAAGAGACTATTAAAAAGCTTGTAAGCAGATGTTTAAAAAATCGCATCATGCAATTTAGTTGAACCCTAATGATTGAAAAAAATTAAAATGGAGAATGATACCTTCCTGGCTTTAAACTATTATTTGAATAAAAACTTCTATACATAAAAGACAATTCAAAAGACTTTGCAGTAACTGATCCACTTTTTACAGACGATACATTTACATCGTACGAAAATCCAAATTGAAAATCATTAAAAGAATAGCCTACATAAGGAATAACAGCATCTCCTAATTTGTAAAACAGTCCAACATTAATCATTCTTAATTGGTCTGAATTAAAATCATTTGAATTATGCACTAAGCCCAAGCTAGATCCAAAAGCAGTATTGCTTGTACCGTTTTGAATCATATGAACTGCACTAAAATTTAAATTCACATTTTCATTTATAGCAGTACCAAAATCGGCATGGATATCATATCTAGGACTTATGTATTGCGTTTTATCGTCTAGAATACTTCTATTTGATTTTACAAATCGATAGCCTGCAATTCCCATATTAAAAAAAGAATTTTCAGCATCATAGGTATACATGATACCTGCACAAGCAGACGAAAAAGAAGTGGCATTTGATAAAGACGGTTCTCCTGCAGGCAAAGCCCTATCAAAACCAATACTAGATAACTGTTGGTCGAAACTTAATTGAGAAAAATCAATGCGTGTATTATTATTAATATATCCTAATCCAACTGCCAAACCATTGCCCCTATTGTCTAAGGATAAATGATAAGATGTATTCAAATTAAAATAGGTACTCTTAAATACTCCATCCATTGCTTTTTCGGCAATCACCATCCCTCCAATTCCTAAATAATTTTCGTCGTCGAATTTTTTTAATTTCCCATCAATTGAAAGGCTTTGAGTAATATAAGAAGATCCAACTCCTACCCACTGCGTTCGAATATTAGACATGGCTCTCCAAGCCGATTCACCGTCGCTAGTTAGTGCAGGATTGATGGACATTGGAGAAGCAATAAATTGAGAAAAGTTAGGATCCTGTGCAAAAACAGCACTGGCGCAAAGCATTAAGCTAAAAAAGCTGATATATGTTTTATTCCAAAATTTCATACTATCTAATTAAAAGTACATTGCCTGTTTTTTGAACAATATTGCCGTTATTATCTATCCCCTCTGCAATCCACATATACGCATCCATTGGTTGTTTTTCTCCATAACTAATGCCATTCCAACCATCAGTAGAATTTTTGGTTTCAAACATTAGTTTGCCAAACTTATTTACAATTTTTAAATACGTTAACGATTTCATTCCTGCTAAATAAGGATACAATACATCGTTTACCCCATCTCCGTTAGGCGAAAATGATTTAGGAATAAATATATTTACAATAGCAGAGTCAAACACTTTAACACTAATGGTATCAACAGTTACACAACCATCTGAAGCTGTCATTGAAATAAAATAATTTTGACTTTTATTATAATTAAAAATAGGGTTGTTAACATTTAAAAAATCAAGTCCCCAGGTTGGCTGCCAACTATACTTATATTTTCTTGCTTCAAATACACGTGCATTTAAAACTGTTTGCTTCCCTGCATTTGTAGATACTGTTGGCAACTTAACTGGCTGTATTGGAAATGATATATTTATTAAACTATCTTTTGAAATAGAATAAGTACAAGTAGGTATGGTTGCAGTCAAAGAAATTTTCTTTAACCCTGGCTTTTTAAAATTGGTAAGCGCATTATAATTATTAGAAGAATCTTCTCCATTAAAATTCCATTTCCATTTAATATTCCGAATAGAAGAAGTGTCGGAATTATTTAAAAATTGTTTCATAGTATTAATACAATTGATGGAATCATTTGTAAAATATATTCCGAAATTTTTTAGGTCAACCATTTTAATTTTATTCACCGTCATATTACTACATCCATAATCATCGGTTACTTTAGCCGAATAAAATCCTTGGTTATAGGCATTAAAATTAACGCTAGTAGCATTTAACAAAATTGAATCATTAAAATACCATTGATAAGATTTTGCCAAAGGACTAATAACCATTGGCTGAAATTGCGCTAAACAAATTAACTGCCCATTTGGTGCATATATTGTATCGCTTGGTAATTTCCTTAATACTTGTGTAATACTTGCTAGTGTTGGAATTGCTTTAGTTGTATCTCTACTACAAAACGCATCATTGACATGTTTAATTGAATAAATATAATTGGCAGTATTAGGTAAACTTGGTTGAACAAAAAAAGAATTTGCGTTTGTAAACCCACTGACTTGTGTGAGTAGATTGTCTTTGTTGTCAATATAACTGATGGACCAAGGACCAGTTCCTGTGAAACTCAAATTTATGGTATCCAATGCGTTTGAACAAACTGTACCAGCACCAGTTATTTTTACAATCGGCGTAGGATTTACAATTGCTTTTAACTGAAATGGCTTTCCTATACAACCATTCGTACTAGTAGTTATTAAATAATTTGCATTTACAATACTATTGCCTGAATTCAATAAAATTTGGGTAATACTTGATTGAAATAAGGTATCGTTTGTAGTGTATCCCGATAAGGCAAAAGAAGGATTGAAATCACTAAAAACCCAACGATACATAGTATTTGTTGGCGTTCCCTTTGGCGTAACAATCATTTTTAGTCCATTACAAGTATTTACAACTTGATCACCAATTAAGGATATTGGCTTTACGGTTACTGTAACATTAAAAGGCTGCAAACTACAAGTTGCATTAAATGGCTTTATTGTATAAATAGCATTTGCATTACTTAAACTCAAATTATTAAGCGAATCAATAATAGCAGATTGTGCCGTGCTTTTTGCAGTAAAACTCGTTAATGAATTATTGGGTACAATACTAGGATTAGCCCAGGTATACGTTGTTCTTAAAGGTTCTAAATCAGTTGGCAAAGTAAATGTTGTTCCGCTACAAATAGTAATTTTTTGGTCTGGAACAATTGGAGCAGGATTAATGGTAAAGGTTACAGATTGTGTACTATCTGTACAACCATTAAAAGTTGTTTTGAATTTATAATTAACCACTACCGGATTAATTGTTGAGTCAACCAATGTTTCGTTGATTATATATGAACCCTTAGAAGGTTTATTACTAATTCCTACAATACTATCTCTGGCCCAAGAAAATATTGTTCCTGGCGTTTTACTTGTGGGAATATAATTGAATGGTGTACTACTACAAATTGCCGGTAATGAACTTGGGCTGCTCAATACAGGAATTGGATTTACAACTACCGACAATTTAAAAGGGTTACCCAAACAACCGCCCGTTGTTGCACCAGGAATAATTGGTCTTACATTATAAGTAGCAATACTAGGCGTGTCTGATAAATTTGTAATAGTACCTGTTATGCCATTGATAGGTATTATATTGTTTTCAATTCCTCCTGTAAGTCCATTTGCCAAAGTTGGCGCTGTCCATAAAAACTCAGCATTCACAACATTAGAAGGAACAATTTTAAAATTTGTACCACTACAAACAGGACTAGTCATGTCCGATATACTTAGTACTGGATTTACAATTTCATATACTGTTTGTTGATTGGTACAACCATTAGCCGTTAAGGTATATACATAAGGAACCTGTACCAGATTTAAAGTAGCGTTGTGCAACATCTCACTCACACTATTATCGCCACTTGTGAGTGGTTCTGTAATTCCTGCAACATAACTTCTAGACCAACTAAATGTGGCGTCTCTTGTACTACTAACAGGCGTATAATTAAATGTATTTCCTGAACAAATTGCAGTTGGTCTTAGTGAACTTCCCAATGCTGGCTTAGGATTAATAGTTACTGAAACCACTTGTGTTTTTAAATTAACGCATCCATTATACATTAATGAAAACCGATATTTTACTAGTAGCGGATCTCCTATGGTATCATTCAATATTTCATTAATGTCTGAATAACCAGAGCCTGTTTGATTTTGTAAACCAGGCATACTATCTCTTACCCAAGAAAATGCCGTTCCCGGAAAATTACTAATAGGGGTATAATTAAAAGTACTGCCACTGCACAGAGCAGGCAATGATAAAGGGCTAGTTAATGTGGCAGAATTTGCTTTTACCAATACCTTTACTACAAAAGCATTTCCTTGACAACCATTGGCCACAGGTGTTACAGAGTAATAAGCGTTTCCAGAAGATGTATCGCTATTAATATTTCTTAAAGTCTGCGAAACATTTGCTTGTAGAACTGGTTGTGCAGAACCACCTGTAATACCGTTCGAATAAGTTGGATCATCCCAATAATACAATGAGCCTAACGGTAGATTTTTTGGCATTTTTACAGAAAATGCATTCCCACTACAAACCGTTGAACTAAGTGTATCAGTAATATATGGTGATGCTTTTACTGTAACAATAATTGAAAATGGTTTTCCAACACAATCACCATATCTGGGCGTTACTTTATATGTAGCCATCACATCAATTGAATTTGTTGTGTTGGTTAATACTTGACTAAAACTTGGTAGCGGTGTTGATTGTGATTGTCCTCCAAGAACTGCATTTTGAATATTAAAAACAGGTGAGTCCCAAGTATATGATGTAATAAAAGGCAATGGAGATGGGTTCATTGCAAAAGGATATCCTGGACAAATAATTGTGTCTTTGTTAGAAAAATTAGGCGTAGGATTTATAATTGCAATAAAGGTAAATGGCTTACCAGTACAGCCAAGTGCTATAGGGGTAACCGTATATGTAGCTTGTGCAATATTATTAGTAGTATCAATTAATGATTGAGTTATACTTTGTGCAGGGGAACTATTTGCAGAAGCACCAAGAATAGAATTGAGTGGACTAACTGCTGGTAAACTCCAAGTATATAAAGTTGAAATATTTGTTAAATTACTAGTAGGAGATGAAGAAAATGGCGACTCGCTACAGGCAATTTTAGAGGCCGTAGAAACACTAGGCAAAGGCCTAACAGTTACCAATAAATTAAATGGACTACCAATACAATTGCCGCTTTTTGGCGTGATGGTATAAGTGGCAATTCCACCAGAATCAACCCCACTATACGTCATGTTTCCAGAGATAGTTGAATCGCCTAATACATAATTATTTTGATTACCATTCACCACAAAAACACCTGTTGTATTTGACGGCGTATTCCATGTGTAGGTGGTATTTAGAGGAACATTAATAGGGCTAGAAATAAAATTCGAACCACTACAAGCAACAATTTTTTGCGTACTAATATTAGCAACAGGATTTACACTGGTGATTATTGTAAATGGCTTACCAGGGCAGTTTTGAGGTGTATTTGGAATTATAGTAAAATTGGCAATTGATGAAGTAGTTTTTAAATTATTAAGTAATGGCGCAAAAGTTGCTTGATTGGTTTGTGCAGTAATTCCAGTACCAGAAAGCGAATTGGATGGCGTAACTTGAGGAGCTGTCCAAGAAAAAGTTACACCTGCTGGTAAATTGGGTAATGAACTAAATGATGGCGGCGTTCCACTACAAACTACAAGCGTGTCTTTATAGCTTAGTACAGGAACCGGATTTACGGTTACTACTAAATCGAAAGGCAAAGAAACACAACTACCGGCTCTAGCAAATACATTGTAAGTAGCTGTTTGAGGTAGTATAGATTTATTAATTAATGTTTGACTAATTGGTGGATCAAAATAATCTTGAACAGGTGCTTGTGTTAAACCAGATCCGCCAGACAAACTAGTATCACTGTATTGTGGCATAGTCCAAGTATATTGTGTTGTTGAAGGCACAATATTACTACCACCAGTTACTGGGCTACTTTTAAAAGTTGTTCCGCTACAGGTAGTTAAATTAACCGGCGTGGCAATACTAGGTCTAGGATTTACTGTTACAAAAACTTGAAAAGTTGGCCCTGTACAAACAAAGCCTGTATACTGTATATTAGGAGAAATATTGTAAACAGTGTTTACAGCACTTGCAGTTGTATTAGTAAGCGTTTGATTAAAGTTGGTAATTTTTGCTGCAATAGCAACAGCAGTCCCACCCGTTAAACCAGTTGTTGCAGGATTAGCCCAAGTAAACACACTACCTGTTAATTGTGTTTTTGGTGTGAAAGAAATTGGGTTACCGCTACACAAAGTATCATATCTTATAGCATCTGAAATTAATGGTGTAGGGCTAATTGAATAGGTAAGTGTTTGGGTACTTGAACAACCATTTTGTGCCAACATATTCACAATGTAAGGCACACTCACAGAAGCTGTTGTGGTGTTAATTAAATTATCATTGATTAAATTAGAAGTTCCTGAAGTGGCAGCGGTACCAAGGGTTGCAGCCCTACTCCAAGTCCAGCCATCTTGATTAACCGTGATAGAAGATGTTGCTGTAAAGTTGATATTATTTCCACAACCAATGGATATTGGATTCCATGTTGAAACAGTATTGCTAATAGTGGGAGTGGGTAATACAGAAACAACCAAAGTGTAAGTAGTGCCTGAGTTGTCAGTTATATTATAAGTAACTGTTCCTATTGTTGTTCCTGATAAAGTTAGTTTTTGATTAATTGCAGGAAGTAATGTTGAACTAGGTACAGCACCTGTAACAGTTGAAGAAACGGTTCCTAGCGTCCATTTAAAAGTTTTTCCGGTTCCGGATATACCTAATACAGTTGATAGATCATTGGTAGTTCCACTACAAAAGCTATTGGCAATATTAGGATTTACGTTAATAAAAACTTGAAATGTTGGCCCTGTACAAGTAACACTTCCATACTGAAAATTTGGAGAAATATTATAAACAGTGTTTACAGGATTTGTAGTTGTATTAGTAAGGGTTTGATTGAAGTTGCTACTTTTTGCTGCAATTAAAGCTGAAGTTCCGCCAGTTAAACCAGTTGTTAAAGGATTAGCCCAAGTAAACACACTACCTGTTAATTGTGTTTTAGGAGTAAAAGAAATTGGATTACCGCTACTTAAAGTATCGTACCTAGTAGCATCAGAAATTAATGGGGTAGGATAAATAGTATAAGTAAGTGTTTGAGTACTCGTACAACCACCATTTTGCGCCACCATATTAACTACATAAGGCACAGTAACATTTGATGATGTAGTGTTAATTAAATTGTCATTGATTAAACTAGAAGTACCTGAAATGGCAGCTGTACCAAGGGTTGCAGCTCTACTCCAAGACCAAACATCGTAAGTTAGCGGAATATAAGATACTGCTGTAAAATTAATATTATTTCCATAACCAGTGGATATTGGATTCCATGTTGATGTAGAATTGCTAATTGTGGGTAATGGCAAAACATTAACTGTGATTGTGTATTTAACTCCTCCATTATCAATAACTGCAAAA
>CAIKZP010000111.1 GCA_903831935.1 uncultured Bacteroidota bacterium
GTTTTGGGTAGGATTTTATTTGGTAAAAAACGAGGTGCTGGTGCTAGGACCATTTCAAGGCCCTGTTGCTTGTACAAGAATTACCAAAAATAGAGGGGTTTGTGGCAGTAGTTGGTCGGCAGCAAAAACTTTAATAGTACCCGATGTTGCCCTATTCCCTGGTCATATTGCCTGTAGCAGTTTGTCTAAATCAGAAATTGTAGTACCCATTATTATCAATGAAAAAGTAGTGGGTGTTTTAGATGTTGATAGCGAACAACTCAATCATTTTGATACCATTGACCAACAATATTTAGAAGAAATTATTGCCTTAATATCCTTCAATTAAACCTAAAACAGCACCTTAACAAGCCTTTAATTTTATTTACACTACCTTTGCAGCATTCATATAGGCTCTCTACCGACTGATCATTTACTTCCGTGACAAAGTTCATCAAGTCATTTCTGGAAAGGTTATATACCACCCGAGCAATTTTGGGTGTTCATATTTAAATTTATGTTATTTTGTTATTTGAACAATTAAACCTCATTGAGCCCATACTAAGTGCGCTCAAGAATGAAGGTTACACTACACCTACACCCATTCAAGAACAAGCAATTCCTATTATTTTAGAAGGAAAAGATTTATTGGGTTGCGCCCAAACTGGTACTGGAAAAACGGCTGCATTTGCCATTCCTGTTTTACAATTATTATGCAAACAAAAATATACAGGCCAAGCAATTAAAGGCGGTATCAAAGCACTTGTTTTAACACCAACACGTGAATTAGCCATTCAAATTGAAGAAAGTTTTGCCGCTTATGGTAAAAATCTTGGATTAAAACAATTGGTAATTTTTGGTGGCGTTTCACAACAATCTCAAACCAATGCATTGCGTCATGGGGTAGATATTTTAATTGCAACTCCTGGTAGATTATTAGACTTAATTAACCAACGTTATATCAATTTAAAAGATGTAGAATTTTTTATTCTAGATGAGGCCGACCGTATGCTAGACATGGGTTTCATTCATGATGTAAAAAAAATCATTACATTATTACCTACCAAAAAACAAACTTTGTTTTTCTCTGCAACAATGCCTGCAGAAATTAGCAAATTAGCAAGCAGCATTTTACACAATCCTTTAAAAGTTGAAGTAACACCTGTTTCATCAACTGCAGAAACTATTCAGCAAGCTGTTTATTTTGTAGAGAAAGAAAATAAAAAATTATTACTTACACATTTACTACAAGACAAAGCCATTAAGAGTGCCCTTGTTTTTACAAGAACCAAACATGGTGCCGATAAAGTAGTAAAAGATTTATTGCGTGCAAAAATTGGTGCAGAAGCCATTCATGGTAACAAATCGCAAAATGCACGTCAACGCGCACTAACGAATTTTAAATCTGGACACACCCGTGTTTTGGTTGCTACAGATATTGCTGCAAGAGGTATTGATGTAGACGAACTATCGCATGTAATTAATTTTGAATTGCCTAATGTACCTGAAACTTATGTGCACCGAATTGGTCGTACAGGAAGAGCCGGCGCAAGTGGAATTGCTTTTTCTTTTTGTGATACTGAAGAAAAAGAGTTTTTAAGGGATATTCAGAAACTAATTTCAATACCGGTACCTATTGTTACAGATCATCCTTATGCAATGGCCAATACTTCTTTACATATTGCGCCTTCAGTTAAGCAAAAGCCTGTACAAAGACATTATCAAAGTAATGAAAGACGTTCTTTTAGAGGTGGCGATAGTAGAAGGTATTCTGGTAATCAGCAAGCAAGACGCGATTAATTAAATTAATTCAAGTCTGGATTGTATTTTTCTAGCAAATCCCCTACTTTTGCGCACGTTCAGCCGGAATAATTCCTAAGATTACCGGCATTGAAGCTTCGCAAGAAGCAATTGGGATTGCGGATGTGGCGAAATTGGCAGACGCAATAGACTTAGGATCTATCGCCGCGAGGCATGCAGGTTCGACCCCTGTCATCCGCACCAACTGATTTACAATTAGTTATACAAAGGCTCACTTCGGTGGGCCTTTTGTTTTATTAAATTTCTATCCTTTTACAATAGCCAGACTTTTTTAGGGTTCCTTTCAAAGAATCTATGGCTCCCTTTTGGGGCAAACCCTTACCTTTGCAACCCAAATTTCAAGACTTTAAAAAAACAAGTATGGCAAGTATAAACCGTGAAAACATTGGCTTACTGAATGACAAACTCACTGTTAAGCTGAGTAAAGAAGATTATTATGGCAATTTCGAGAAGAATCTCAAGCAATATGCCAAAACAGCTAATATCCCAGGATTCCGTAAAGGAATGGTTCCTGCTGGATTGGTGAAGAAAATGCACGGCCAAGGTGTTTTTCAAGAAGAAGTACTTAAAACAGTAGAAAAAGAACTCAATGCTTATTTAAGCAAAGAGCAATTAGACATATTTGCACAACCACTTCCACTAGAAAACGAAGGAAGCAGTTTAGACATGAATAATCCTGGCGATGTTGATTTCTCTTTTGAAATTGGCTTGAAACCAACATTTGAAATTGACACAACTAAAATCAATGTAACCAATTACAAAATTGAAGTTACTGATAGTATGGTGCAAGAAGAAGTTGAAAGATTACAAACACGTAATGGCAATATGACCGAGCCAGAAACAGCAAGCACCGAAGAGCATGTATTGAATGTAACTTTCACAGAATTGGATGCAGATGGAAATATGCTAGAGAATGGCATTAACAAAGCAAACAGTTTGCTTATTAAATATTTTGCTGAAGGATTTAGGGCGCAATTAATTGGCAAAAAGATAGACGATATTGTAGACGTACACTTAGCTACAGCATTTGAAGACAAAGAAAGAGAAGTGGTTTTATCTGACCTAGGCTTAAACAAAGACGAAGCTGGATCTGCCGATAAAACTTTCAAAATGACTATTACTAAAATAGGATTTGTAGAAAAAGCCGCTTTAGACGCAAGTTTTTTTGCAACCGTATATCCTAATAACGAAATCACTACAGAAGAAGATTTCAAAGCAGCAGTTAAAGCTGAAATTGAAACCCATTTTGCGCAGCAAGCACGTAACCAAATTCACGACCAAGTTTACCATCACTTAATTGACCATACCAATATGGAATTTCCTGAAAGCTTTTTAAAGCGTTGGTTACAAGTAGGTGGCGAAAAACCAAAAACATTGGCAGAAACTGAAGCTGAATATCCTAGCTTTTTAAACCAATTGAAATGGACTTTAATTAGCAGTAAATTAATTGTCGACAATAAAGTAGAGGTTCAACCAGAAGATATTCGTGATTTTGCAAAAATGCAATTGTTCAGTTATATGGGCGGCCAATTAGGTGCTTTGGGCGATAACCAACAATGGGTTGATGATTATGCCAACCGCATGATGCAAGACAAAAAATTTGTAGAAGATAGTTACCATCGCATTAGTGCCGATAAACTATTTACATTATTAGAAACGCAGGTTAAAGCAACAGACGAAGTCATTACAGCAGAAGCTTTTGCAGAAAAATTGCACCACCATCACCATTAATTTTACAGAAACTGTTAAAAAGCAAGTATTTGAAAATTGGCTCTGGTAAAAAACTGCCAAAATACTTACCTTCAATAAGAAAATAATCGCATATGAACCTAGGAAAAGAATTTGAAGAATACGCTGTAAAACATAGGGGTATCAGCAGTGCTACCTTACACAATTACAAGCAACACGGTATTACCAATCTTACGCCATATATCATTGAAGAACGCCCAATGAATGTAGCAAGTATGGATGTGTTTAGCCGTTTAATGATGGACCGAATTATTTTTTTAGGCGAAGGCATTAATGACTATGTAGCAAACATTGTTACAGCACAATTGCTTTTTTTAGAAAGTACCGATCGTACACGTGATATTCAAATGTATATTAATAGCCCAGGAGGAAGTGTTTACGCTGGTTTGGGTATTTATGATACCATGCAATTTATTAGCCCCGATGTAGCAACAATTTGTACAGGTATTGCGGCTAGTATGGGTGCTGTTTTGTTGTGTGCAGGTGTAGAAGGAAAAAGAACCGCACTAAAACATAGCAGAATTATGCTACACCAACCATCTGGTGCAATTGGTGGTCAAGCAACTGATATTGAAATCACAGCGCGTGAAATTAAAAAACTAAAGTTTGAATTATACGAAGTAATTGCAGAGCATACACATAAATCAGTTGAAGTAGTTGCTGCAGATTGCGATCGTGATTTTTGGATGAAAGCAATTGAAGCCAAAGAATACGGCTTGGTAGACGAAGTATTATTAACCAATCCTAGAAAATTAAAAAAAGATTAATACCCAGTAAAATTATATAACCATGATGCAATCAAAATATATCATCAACCCTTACTTGATGGAAGACGAAGAAGCAGAGGAGCCAAAAGAAGAAAAGCAAGAGCCGATGGGTGGGTTTATGATGAAAAAAATGGAGAAACTTTTCTTTGAAAAAAGAGCTGTTTATTTATGGGGCCCAGTAGATGACAAATCTGCACGTGATATTGTAAGCAAGTTGTTATTGCTTGATGCCGACAAACCAAAAACTGAAATCAAGTTCTACATTAATAGTCCTGGTGGCGTTGTTACCAGTGGAATGGTTATTTATGACACTATGAAAATGATTTCAAGCCCAGTAAGTACCATTTGCATGGGACTAGCTGCTAGCATGGGTTCTATTCTATTAAGCGCAGGAACAAAAGGCAAAAGATATATTTATCCGCACGGAGAAGTAATGATTCACCAACCAAGTTTGGGTGGATATTTTCAAGCAACTTCTGCAGATATTGAAATACATGCCAATCAAATTCGCAAAACAAAAGAATTGGGTGCAAAAATATTAGCAAAAAATTGCGGCAAAACAGTTGACCAAGTAATGGCCGATTTTGACCGAGATTATTGGATGGATGGAACAGAGGCAGTTGCATATGGCATAGTTGACCATATTCTTGCAAAAATTTAAATTTTATGGCAAAGCAAACACAGGTTTTACATTGTTCATTTTGCGGCAGAAGTCGTGACGAGGTGAAGATATTGATAGCTGGGCAAGAAGGGCATATTTGTGAAAATTGTGTGGAACATGCACAAGAAATAATTGTGCAAGAACTAAGCCTTAAAAACGAAGCTGGTGCTACTGGCAGTTCGAATTTTAAAATGAATATTCGACGCCCTGCAGAAATTAAAAAATTCTTAGACGAATATGTAATCGGACAAGATGATGCAAAAAAAGTTTTATCTGTTGCTGTTTATAATCACTTTAAACGCATAGTACAAAAACAACAAACCGATGATGTTGAAATAGAAAAAAGCAATATCATTATGGTTGGTGAAACTGGTACAGGTAAAACCTTACTAGCTAAATCAATTGCACGTTTATTGAATGTGCCATTTGCCATTGTTGATGCAACAGTATTTACAGAAGCAGGATATGTAGGAGAAGACGTTGAAAGTATGCTTACCCGTTTACTGCAAAACTGTAATTACGATACAGCCGCTGCAGAAAGAGGTATTGTATACGTAGATGAAATAGATAAGATAGCGCGTAAAGGAGACAATCCTTCCATTACAAGAGACGTAAGTGGTGAAGGTGTACAACAAGGCTTATTAAAAATGTTAGAAGGTACAGAAGTGTTAGTGCCACCGCAAGGCGGACGTAAACACCCAGACCAAAAAATGATAAAAGTTGATACCAAAAATATCTTGTTTATCTGTGGAGGAGCATTTGATGGTATTGATAAAGTAATTGCCCGACGCATAAATACCAATGCCATTGGGTTTAGTGTAAATAAAGACGAGCAAGAACACCAACGTAAAAACCTGCTTCAGTTTATTAATGCCACAGACTTAAAAAGTTTTGGTTTGATTCCTGAATTGTTAGGTCGCTTGCCTGTTGTAACACATCTTGAACCACTCGACAAAGAAACACTAAGAAGTATTTTAACCATCCCTAAGAATGCATTAATTAAACAATACACTCGATTGTTTGAACTAGAAGAAATTAAATTGGTTATTGAAGAGCCTGTTTTAGATTTTATGGTTACAAAAGCATTAGAATACAAATTGGGGGCCCGTGGTTTAAGAAGTATTTGCGAAAGCATATTAACTGATGCCATGTTTGAATTACCAGGCACCGATACAAAAGAATTAATTGTTACACTTGAATATGCAGAAAGCATGTTTAGTAAAAGCAAAATGAGTACCTTGAAAGTGGCTTAATAATGGGCTGCATTCTCAAATAAATACACATGAACGAACTAATTGAACGCCTAATTAAAGAAGCCGATTTAAATGCCAATCAGGCTGAGAAAGCAATTACTACTATTGCTTCTTTTGTAAAAGAGAAATTCCCAATGTTGGGTGGAGCAGTAGATCAAATTTTTTCTGCTGGAAGTAAGGAAGATTAATGCATTTAATTTTGTAACAAATGTTATGCAGGTAGCTTCACAATAAATTGGCTACCTTCTCCTTTTGCTGTTTCAATATGTAAGGTTCCACCTTGTTTTGTAATTAGGTCTCTACAAAGTATTAAACCAAATCCACTTCCTTTTTCTTGAGCAGTACCATTGCGTGTGAAATATTTCTGAGCATTTACCTTACTCAAAATATCATCGCTCATTCCTATGCCAGAATCTTTTATAACTACATAATTAAAATCATCATCTGTGTAAAACAACACTTCAATAGTGCCATTTTGCGGTGTGAATTTTATGGCATTTGTTATAAGATTTCTAAAAACAATTTTAATCATATCCTTCTCTGCAAGAATTGATGCATCATTAGATATATTGTTCACAAACTCTATCTGCTTATTTACTAGTGATATTTTTTGCTCTAAATTCAAACTATTCATTAACTCATAAACATTGGTATCAGTCAATTCTATATCCTTACCTGTAATTTGACTTTTCAACCAACTCAATAAATTATCTAACAACCCGGTAGTTGTTACATATTGCGTTTCTAATTGCTTTAACAATAGTTTAGCCTCATCACCAGCCAATGTGCCTTTGTTAATTAAAGAAAGTATGGTTTGGGTATTGGTAATTGGATTGCGTAAATCATGCGAAATAATTGTAAGCAATTTGTCTTTGGTTCGATTGTCGTCTTCCAATAATCTATTCTTATGATTAATCACTTTGTTTAAAATTTCAAGTGATTCGGCATTCTCTTCAATTGTATTGTTTTGTATACGCAATTTTTCAGATAAAACTTTTTGCTTGCGATAACTCATAAAAGTTGTTATCACTAAAAAAGCCAAAACCAATACCAGCAAAGTCACTGAAATAATTATCAAAAATTGACTCTGTGCTCTTTTGTTTGCTTTGGCTATTTGAGTTTTTGCAGCTTCTTTAAAAGCCTCTTTGTCTTTGACTATTTCAATATAATTATTTGCAAATGCAGCATCATTATCATTTTGCAAACTAAGAATATTAATTAAGCTGTCTTGCCAAGCCAATATATTATTAGTTTCATTTTTTTTCTGGTATTGTTCTGTAAGAATAGTAGCAAATCCTCTTAATTCAGTATATGCTAACACTTTTTTGGCATTGGCATAGCCTTGTTTTGCCATTAAAATAGCCTCATTATTTTTCTGTTGGTTAATTAAAAGGCTTGTTAATTCTAATTGGTTTAATGACATGCCATAAAAATCATTGCGCAAAAGATCTAGTAAATACGAATTATTAAAATACAAGCGGGCTGTAGCAGTGTCATTTTTTGCTTTTGCCAATAACCCAAGATTGTAAAAAGCTTTCTTTTGACCATATTCAAACTTTATGTCTAAACTTAGTTGTAAGGCCGACTTAAAAAGCATTTCGGCTTTAACTAAATCGTTGCGTTTTAACTCTAATAATCCGAGGCTGTTTTTTATATTAGGTATTTCCTTTGGGGGACCTTTTTTTAAACTGATTTGCATCGACTCGTCATACAATTTAATTGCTTCATTGCATTTGCCTTCTGCTACATAAGACTTTGCAATTTGCTGATTGATTCTTGAAATATTAATGGTATCTGCGTATTCCCTACTATTTTCTAGTGCAATTTCGTAAATCAATCTTGCACGTTTGATAAACCCATTTTGTTGAAATACGCCTGCTTCATTATATAAAGCATTTGAAAGACCAATATGGTAATTGTGCTCCTCTGCAAGCCTTTTTGAAATTGATAATAAACTTAAAGCTTTGGGAATATTAGAATTTTTTATTTCAAATGCCAACTGATTAAGTGAGTCTACTGTATGAAAAATAGCTTTTTGCTCAGCATCAACTGACTCAGTATTTTGAGAAAAAGTGAAGAGAGGTAATAATATAGAAAAAACAATGATAAACTTTAGGGACCGCATCAATTTTTGTTTGCTAATCCGCTAAGATACTAGGTTTAAACAAATTGATTTTAAAAAAATGATTAAAACGATTTAGATATATAAAAGATACTAAATATAAGATTCTTGTTTAGGAGTTTCACCTATTTTATTGAGTAACTATAAACGGTTTCATTTTTTCTAGTTGCTCATTAGTTATGAAAATGATTTTTTTTAAATCATCTACTTCCTTAAATGGTCCATAAGCATTTCTGTAAACAACAATAGCTTTTGCTATTTCAGCCGAAATAAATTTACATTGTTGCAAAATTGCAATTGAAGCAGTATTGATATTTATAAGTGGGTCTGCAACTTTTGCTATTTGCAAAAAAGGGCTGATTAACTGAAAAACTGAATCCGATAATCCATAGGTTTTTTTTACTTGGTCTAATCGTTTAAATCCACCAATCTTATCACGAAAATGTACAATTCTTGCCGCTAATGGCATTGTCATTCCTGGTAAAATTTGCCAATCGGCAATAGTAGCTGTATTGACATCTATGATTTTAGGCTCGGCTACTGGTTTTTGATTGGTTATTACAGTTGGTGAATGCTTCTGTTCTATTGGAACATCCTTTTCAATATTCACATAGGGTATCAATCGGTTTGCTTCAATTTGTTGCATGCCCCATATTTTAAGTAAATCTGCTGGCTGCCGAAACTTTCCCCCTTTTGAACGATAGTTTAAGATGGTTTGTATGAGTTTTTTGCGCAATCCTAGTTTTTCCCATCCTGAGGCATCTATTTTGTTTGGATCAAAATAAAATAGGCTTGCTTTTATATTTGTATTCACCGGTTCAACAGCTTGTTGATTCGTTTTAACAGCAGAAAAGGAATCGATTTTAAGCGTTTGAGCATTATTTACATGAGAATTCTCTAACGAAATTGGTTTAAGCTGCTCCTTCTGATAATAACTAGGCAATACCCAAAACACCCCCATTAAACAAATTAATAAAACAACGGCTACTCGCTCCCGGCTATTAAAGCGGAAGTACTCTTTAAAAAACTGATACATATATCCTTTTTATTGGTGAATAAAAAGGGGCTACAAACTAATGATCTGGCCATCATAGGCCAGTTTTATATGGGGTGGTAATTCTTGATTAATAGCATCATTTAAACCCAATTGATGACTAATATGGGTAAAATACACTTCGGGAATGGCTAATTCCATAGCTATATCTATGGCTCCTTGTAAAGTAAAATGAGAAATATGGTCTTCTTTTCGAAGTGCGTTTAGTACCAATACTTTTGATCCCCGAATTTTTTCTAATTGTTCAGGTTCAATTCTATTGGCATCAGTGATATAAGTAAAATCTCCAAAACGATACCCATATACAGGCATTTTATGGTGATAGACTAAAATGGGCTGAACTGATATGTCTCCTATAAAAAAAGGCGTTTCATCAATAGTAATTAGGTTTAATTCGGGCACTCCAGGGTATTTTGTTTCGGCAAAAGCATAATAAAAATCGCGCCTAACCGCCTCTTCTGTAAGTGAATTGGCATAAATGTCCATGGGTTTTTGACTAAAAAAATTAAAGGCCCGAATATCATCTAGGCCAGCCATATGATCTTTATGAGGATGGGTATATACAACCGCATCTAAATGTTTGGTATTGGTTCGAAGCATTTGATACCTGAAATCTGGGGTGGTATCAACTACCAATGTAGTTGTGGCTGATTGCACAAGAATACTGCTACGCAATCTGTTGTCTTTGATATTCGAAGATTTGCATACTTGGCAATCACACCCTATCATAGGAATTCCTGTGCTAGTGCCTGTTCCTAATAGCTGTATTTTAATGGAGGTATTTGCCACAATTCAAATCTAAACCATATTGTGGAAGAACTTATCGAACTAAATTAAATTTATAGGCTCGGCTGTTAATGCTAGTGCTGCATTCTTTACTAGAGAATCATATAATTTCTGTGATTCTAGTGTGAGTTTATCGTAACTGATATTTAATTGGGGAATTAAGTCAATTAAAGTATTGATTCGGCCTTCTGTATTTAGAAATTTATTTAGAACCACCACTTTTCTTGCCTCCAACAAACACCATCCGCTTTGAAATGTGCCACGCTCATAGCGAACAACATAAGATGATTCACCTAAAATGTCTTCTAATTTATCAACGCTTGACTGGGTGTACTTCATAAAATGTGTCCTTCCTTCTAATAATAACTGATTAGTACCTCAAATTTAATACTGTGGCAACTTCAAACCCTTTTCATTTATCCACACGATAAGGATATCTTCTTTAATGCAATGAGCTGAATTTTATTTACTCTCCATTTTTATTACAGGCACAATCATTTCTTCTAAACTTACCCCGCCATGCTGAAAGGTGTTTTTATAGTAATTAACGTAGTGATTGTAATTATTAGGATAACATAGGAAACCATCTTCCTTTGCAAAAATAAAACTTGAATTAATAGTGGGGATAGGAAGGCCCGCTTCTTTTGGATCTTTAAATGCCAGTACATCTTTTGGTTCGAAGTTTAAATTTCGGCCATGCTTGTAGCGCAAATTGGTAGTAGTTTGTTTATCGCCAATAACTTTATGTGGCGTATTTACACGCACACTTCCATGGTCGGTAGCTAAAATTAATTTAACGCCTTTGTCTGCAATTTTTTTCAATGCTTGATTCAATGGACTATGCTCAAACCAACTTCGGGTAATACTTCTATAACTAATTTCATCGCTCGCTAATTCTTTTAATACTTCCATTTCTGTTCTAGCATGGCTTAGCATATCAACAAAATTATAGACAATAACATTCAAGTCGTTTTGCAATAAATTATGAATATTATTTACCAGTTGTTGCCCATCTTGGTGATTAACAATTTTATGATAACTCGTACGCAGATGGTCTTTTTTTAAGCGCTTTAATTGTGCTTTAAAAAAGGTTTCTTCAAACAAATTTTTACCGCCTTCTTCTTCGTCGTTTTTCCATTGACCAGGAAATTGTTTTTCAATTTCTACCGGCATTAATCCTGCAAAAATCGCATTGCGACAGTATTGTGTGGCAGTAGGCAATATCGAATAAAAAGATTCTTCTTCTAAAATTCTAAAGTTCTCTGCAAACAATGGCTCTATGGCTTTCCATTGATCGAATCTTAAATTGTCTATTAAAATAAAAAAAACTGGCGCACCTTGTTCTGTATGTGGCAACACTTTAAACTGCAATAAATGATTGCTCATAATGGGCGCATCACTTGATGTAGGTTTTACCCAATTAGCATAATTTCTACTGATAAATTTAAAGAACTCGGTATTGGCTTCTTGTTTTTGAGAATTAAAAATTTCTTGCATTTCAGGACTATCACTTTTTTCCATTTCAAGTTCCCAATGCACCAACCTTTTATATATTTCCATCCACTCTTGGTGATTAGGATTATCACTCAAAGCCATAAATAATTCACGAAAATTTTGTTGATAAGATGTAGTTGTTTTTTCTGCTACAAGTCTTTTATTATCTATCAACTTTTTTAAACTCAACCATACTTGATTTGGATTCACTGGCTTAATTAAGTAATCACTTATTTGACTACCTATTGCTTCGTTCATCAAATTCTCTGTTTCGTTTTTTGTAATTAAAACAATGGGCAATTGTCGATTGATGGCTTTAATACGAGCAAGTGTTTCTAATCCAGTAATTCCTGGCATTGACTCATCTATTAATACTACATCTACATAATTAGATTTCACATATTCTAGTGCATCAAACCCATTTGTGCAAGTAACTACATCGTAACCCTTGTGTTCTAGAAATAATTTTTGCGACTGAAGACTTTCAATTTCATCGTCTACCCAGAGAATTTTTGCTAATGGCATATAATTAATTAGAGGTTAATGCACAATTATGTCAATTTACGCGCTATTTTATTTTAGTCTTTAGAATAACCATTAATACCGCTCAATTCCCACTAAAATAATATTAACAACCCTAAATCTATTAGAATCTTTTGAATCGTTCGGGTATTTGTACTTTTGCATACTGCTTAGGCAGTTGATTTAACAATTCAGCAACAGCATGACAACAATTAAACGAAAAATAATCAACGACCCGGTTTATGGTTTTATTACTATTGACCATCCATTGATTTTTGCCATCATAGCCCACCCGTATTATCAAAGACTTCGCCGTATTCACCAAATGGCATTGGCGCAGTTGGTTTACCCAGGCGCTGTTCATACCCGTTTATTACATTCTTTAGGTGCTTATCACTTAATGACCAATGCAGTAAATGAATTACGTAGCAAGGGTGTAGACATTAGCCCCGAAGAAGCGGTTGCTGTTAAAGCGGCTATTTTATTACACGATATTGGCCACGGTCCGTATTCTCATGCGCTAGAGCAGGTATTGGTTCAAGGTGTTCACCACGAACAACTATCACTTCAAATTATGCAAGAAATGAATCAAGATATGCAAGGTGCACTTGATTTAGCCATTCAAATATTTACCAATCAATACGCAAAGCCTTTTTTACACCAGCTAATTAGTGGTCAGTTAGATATGGATAGAATGGATTACCTCAGTCGCGACAGTTTTTTTTCGGGCGTTAGTGAAGGGGTGATTGGATACGATAGAATTTTAAAAATGTTGGTAGTGCACAACGGCCAATTAATGGTAGAAGAAAAAGGCATTTATAGTGTAGAGAAATTTTTAGTAGCTAGGCGACAAATGTACTGGCAGGTTTATTTGCACAAAACAGTTTTGTCGGCCGAAAAAATGTTGGTGAAAATTTTAGAAAGGGTTCGAGAAATTTTTACCACTACAGATGCACAATTAACTACACATTCTGCGCTTGATTTTTTTCTAGGGAAATTTAATGGACAAATGAATCAAGATGCACTTGAAAAATTTTGTTCGCTCGATGACCACGATATTATGCATGCTATTAAAACTTGGAGTAGCCATCCCGATAAAATATTGTCTTTATTATGTACTCGTTTATTAAACCGAGAACTCTACCATACACGTATTCAAACGCATGAATTTAGCAACTCATTTATTGCCGAACATGAAAGTCGGTTAATGAAGGAATACAATGTCAGTGCGTCTGAAATTAAGTACTTATGCTTTAATGGCGAGGCCTCTAATACCCTTTATCAAACCATCGATGAACGAATAAATATTTTATTCAAAGATGGCTCGGTAAAAGATATTTCTATGATTGATAATGCATTGATTCAGCAAAATTTATCGGCCCCTATTAAAAAGTTTTATTTGAGTTTAATCAATTAAGCAAACAACATATTTGGATGGTGTAGCATTTTTTTAAAAGCAAATCCAAGTGTTTAAAATATATCCTATGCAATTTACCGCCGCACAAATCGCTTTAATGATTGAGGGTAATATAGAAGGCAATCCTACTGTTACTGCAAGTGCCTTTGGCAAAATTGAAGAAGCTACTCAGGGTCAGTTATCTTTTTTAGCCAACCCAAAATACGAAGCATATTTATATACTACTACTGCATCAATTGTAATTGTAAATGAATCACTAGTATTAAAACAAGCAACTCAAGCAACACTTATTCGTGTGCCAGATGCCTATAATGCTTTTGCCAAACTACTTACAAAATACCAAGAGATTCAATCGCAGCAATTGGTTGGCATTCAAGAACCAAGTTTTATTGCTGCATCTTCAAAATTAGGTGAGGCAATATTTGTTGCAGCATTTGCCTATATCGGTGAAAATGTTACCATTGGAAACCATGTTAAAATTCATTCGGGTGTAGTAATTGGAGAGGCTGTAAAAATTGGTAATGGAGTGGTATTACACGCAGGCGTAAAAATTTATGCCGACTGTATTATTGGCAATAATGTGATTATTCATGCGGGAACAATTATAGGTAGCGATGGATTTGGATTTGCACCACAAGCCGATGGATCTTACCATAAAATTCCACAAATTGGCAATGTAATTATAGAAGATGATGTTGAAATAGGCGCAAATACAACCATTGACAGGGCCACCATTGGATCTACTTTTATTAGAAAAGGCGCCAAACTCGATAACCTAATTCAAATTGCACACAATGTAGATATTGGAAGTAATTCTGTTATTGCAGCACAAGCGGGTATTAGCGGCAGTGCAAAAATTGGAGTTGGGGTAATGATTGGCGGGCAAGTTGGTACGGCCGGACATATTTCTATAGCCGATGGCAGTAAAATTGCAGGTCAAGCTGGGGTAACAAAGTCTATTTTAACCCCAAATAGGTCTTTTAATGGCACCCCTGCAATTGATTTTTCTAGTTCATTAAGAATTCAAATTTTGTCTCGCCGATTACCTGAAATGGAAAAAAGACTGCTGGAAATGGAAAAAAGGATGCAAGAATTGCTTGCAGACAAGCGCTAATAGGCAGGTAAAACAACATTAAGCGCTTTTAATTGTATTTTTGCGCCAGATTTTAGATTTAAGGACAAAATTTGTTTTGATTATGGATATGAATTTCAATCCCGATAAGCAACATACACTCAATAGTTCAATAAGTATTAGTGGTACTGGATTGCATACAGGAATTTTAGTGGATATGACGTTGAAGCCTGCAAATCCTGGTTTTGGCTTACAATTTCAGCGGGTTGACTTACCAAACCAGCCAATAATTAAAGCAGATTGCGACTTAGTTACAGATACAAGTAGGGGTACCACTTTACAAATAGGCGATGCTAAAGTAAGTACCGTAGAACATATTTTGGCTGCAATGGTGGGTATGGGTATCGACAATGTACTCATTGAATTGAACGGCCCAGAAGTTCCCATTATGGACGGAAGTTCTACCCCTTTCATTGAATTAATTGAAAAAGCGGGCATTTTAGAACAAGAAGCAGCAAAAGCATGGTATAGTTTAGACGAAAATATTTACCATTACGACGAAGAAAAGCGCGTAGAAATGGTGGCTTTGCCTGCTATGGAATACCAAATAACTACATTGATTGATTTTAATAGTCCTGTTTTAGGTACACAACATGCTGGACTTAAAACCATCAGAGAATTCAAATCTGAAGTAGCTCCTTGTAGAACATTTTGTTTTTTACACGAATTGGAAGCTTTGTTAGATAACGATTTAATTAAAGGTGGCGATATAAATAATGCTATTGTAGTGGTTGATAAACCAGTTACTGATGAAGAAATGACACGCTTGGCCAAAGTGTTTAACCGTGAAAAAATTGAAGTAAAAAGTGAAGGTTATTTAAACAACCTAGAGCTTCGTTTTCCAAACGAACCAGCTCGTCATAAATTATTAGATGTTGTAGGTGATTTGGCTTTAATTGGCTACCCTATTAAGGCGCGTATCATTGCCAATCGGCCTGGTCATAGCACCAATGTAGAATTTGCAAAAAAAATCAAACAATATATTAAACGTAACAAACACGTTAAGAATGTACCGGTTTACGACCCAACCATTCCGCCTGTTTATACTTTAGAGAAAATTGAAAAAACCTTACCGCACAGACATCCCTTTTTGTTTGTAGATAAAATCATAGAACTAACCGACACTAGTATTATAGGTATTAAAAATGTAACTTTCAATGAATGGTTTTTTCAGGGACATTTTCCTGGAAACCCAGTAATGCCAGGTGTTATACAAATTGAAGCTTTGGCTCAAACTGGTGGCATTTTGTGTATCAATGCAATGTCTGAAGGCGAGTATGATACCTATTTTTTAAAGATTGACAATTGTAAGTTCAAACAAAAAGTAGTTCCTGGAGATACGATGATATTAAAGATGGAACTAATTGCACCTATTAGAAGGGGTATCTGTGAAATGAGGGGAACTGTTTATGTTGGAGGCAAAGTTGCTACCGAAGCAGATTTAGTTGCGCAGGTAGTAAAAAGAACTTAAATCATAATAAATTGCCAATAAAGCTATTTTTGTATCCATCAAAGCAACTTTGGCATCTTTTTTATAGTCATTAGTGCCATATGGAAGCACTAGTACAACCAAAACCACAAATAAGGATGACACATCCATACACTTATATCGATCCTAATTCAAGCATAGCTCCGAATGTAAAAATCGATCCATTCACCGTAATTCACGGTGACGTAAAAATTGGCGAAGGCACTTGGATAGGTAGTAATGTGACCATTATGGATGGCACAAGAATTGGAAAGAACTGTAGGGTTTTTCCTGGTGCAGTACTTGGAGCTATTCCGCAAGACTTAAAATTTAGTGGCGAAAAAACAACAGCCGAAATAGGCGACAATACCACCATTCGAGAATTTGTAACCATCAATCGTGGAACAGAAGACCGTGGCAAAACCAAGGTTGGAAACAACTGCTTAATTATGGCTTATAGTCATTTGGCGCATGATTGTATTATTGGTAATAACTGTATTTTAAGCAATAGCGTACAAGTTGCCGGACACGTTACCATGGGCGATTGGGCTGTAGTTGGTGGTGTGAGTGCTGTACACCAGTTTGTGAATATTGGCCAGCATGCATTTGTAGCAGGTGGTAGTTTGGTAAGCAAAGACGTTCCTCCCTATATTAAAGCAGTTCGCAATCCATTAAGTTATGGCGGCGTAAACAGTGTAGGACTAAAACGCAGAGGATTTCCTTTACAACAGATTAACCATATTTTAGACGTATATCGCACCATCTATAATAAAGGATTTAATATCTCCCAAGCCCTTGAATTTATTGAAGAAGAATTACCTGCTACAGACGAGCGCGACGAGATAGTTACTTTTATCCGCGAGAGTGGCAGAGGAATCATCAAACGATTTACCAAAGGTGCAAATGACGAGGACTAACCAAGTTTTAGGCAAAATCAGTTTGCAAGATTCAGGCAAACGTTTTAATCGAGAATGGATTTTCCGACATTGTAATAGTGTTTTTGAAACAGGTAAACACTATGCTATTACGGGCCCTAACGGATCGGGCAAAAGCACTTTACTACAAGCAATTGCCGGAAGTTTGCAAACAAGCCAAGGCGCCGTGCAATGGTTAGACACCAATCAATCTATCATAGAATTAGAACAAGCTTATCAATACTTAGGCATAGCAGCGCCTTATTTAGAATTGATTGAAGAAATGACTGCTAAAGAATTTCTCAGTTTTCATGCACAGTTCAAACCTTTAATTAGTAGTGTTAGTATAGATGAAATACTTGCTATCATTGGTCTTGAAAAAGCGGCTAATAAACAGATTCGCTATTTTTCTAGCGGCATGAAACAACGTATTAAATTAGCACAAGCTATTTTCTCAAATACACCTGTATTACTTCTCGACGAACCTTGTACTAATTTAGATACTACAGGTTACGCTCTTTACCACGAATTAATTAAAAACTATTGCAGCAACAAACTCATTATTGTTAGTAGCAATGACCCGCAAGAATTTGACTTCTGCACAGAAATCATTCGCATTCAGGATTACAAATAATATACAGCTCTATATGAACCTTTAATTAAGTTTCATTGGTATTTTGTTAGGATAATACAATGTATTAGTTTTAGTAATTAGTTCGATTTCAACCTATAAAATAATACGATTGCCATGAAGTCATTTACCATTGAAGAAATCAATGCCGTTTTACAAGGGGAATTAATCGGTCAAACCACAAATATTATAAATGGTCCTGAACAACTTGATATGGCCACAAATAACCATATCAGTTTTATAGGCGATAAAAAATACATCAAATACTGGGCTGATTCTAAAGCAGCTGCTGCAATAGTTAATCAAGATTTTATTATTGAACCTGGCCAAAACAGGGCTTTAATTAAGGTTAAAAATGCCGACTTGGCAATGGCGCAATTATTAGAACTTTTTGTTCCAGAAGATCCCATATTTGACGAAGTCATTCACCCAACTGCAGTAATTCATGCCACAGCTACTATTGGTACAAACACAAGAATTGGGGCGGGATGTTATATTGGGGCGCATGTTGTAATAGGTAATGATGTTACCATCTATCCTAACACAACCATTTTAGATAAAGTAAGTATTGGCAACGATAGTATTTTATATCCTGGGGTAGTTATTAGAGAAAGATGTATTGTAGGGCACCATTGTATTATTCATTCAAATGCCAATATTGGTTCTGATGGATTTGGTTTTAGGGCTAGCCCAGATGGAAAAGGACTGGTAAAAATTCCACATATTGGCAATGTTGTACTTGGTAATTATGTTGAAATTGGTTCTAGTACTTGTATCGACCGCGGTAAATTCAGTTCCACCATAATTGGCGATGGCAGCAAGCTAGACAACCTTGTTCAAATTGGTCACAATAGTAAAACCGGCAAATTTTGTATGATGGCAGGAAGCAGCGGATTGGCTGGTTCTGTAACATTGGGCAACGGCGTAATGATTGGTGGCGGCGTATGTGTATCGGACCATGTTACCGTTGGAAATGGTGTGATGATTGGCGGAATGTCTGGCGTAATTAGTGATGTTCCAGACGGAAAAAAAATATTAGGATACCCTGCAGTTGACGCAAGAGATTGCTTAAAACAATGGGCATATATTAGGAATATGGTGAGTCAAGGAAAATAAATTATTGGATTAAACTATTTTTTTACACAACAAATTTTTACTCCTATTTATTTTTTTGCAAGTATTGATATGTACTATTCGAGATTGAAGTTTTTATTAGTTTGTATTGTTTTATTCTTTAGTTTTTTTTCGTTTGCACAAGAAAAAAAGTTTTTGTTTACGCAAACAAAAATGGGTTCCCCTTTAAATATTATTATTGTAGAAAAAGATTCTATTAACGCTACAATCCTTGCACAGCAATGCTTTCAATTAGTTGATTCCTTTAACCATATTTATAGTGATTACGATAGTACTAGTGAATTAAGCAAACTATATAATGGCAAAATTAATTTACCAATAAAAGTTTCAACCGCACTATTAGATATTTTATTGGTATCAAAAAAAGCATTCGAAAAAAGCCAGCATAGTTTCGATATAAGTATTGGACAGTTGAGTTTGCTCTGGCGAAAAAGCAGAAAAGATCACCAGTTTCCTAGTGCCGCAATGGTTGCTGAAGCCAAAAATAAAGTAGGATTCCAATACCTACAAATTGATTCCACCAACAAAACAGTAAGCATTTTAAAACCAAGCTTGCGGCTAGATCTTGGAGGAATTGCAAAAGGATATATCGCTCAAAAAATGATTGATTTTTTACTGTTCAAAGGAGTACAATCGGCATTAGTTGATGCAGGTGGAGATATTTCAATGAGCGGTGCGCCACCACATTCAAATGGATGGGTTGTTGCTGTAAATGTTCCCGAGCAAACCGACGAATTACTAAACACACAATTATCCTTACAAAACATTTCAGTAGCCACTTCTGGAGACGCCTACCAATACATTGTGCATGATGGCAAAAAATATGCGCATATCATAGACCCTAGAACAGGCTATGGTGTTAGTTTTCAGCGAAATGTGACTGTTATTGCAAAAGATGGCGCCACTGCCGACTGGCTTGCAACTGCTTGTAGTATTTTACCAATTAAAACGGCTTACGCTGTTGCCAAACAAGCAAATGCTGAAGTATTTATAACAGTGCTTGAAAACGGAAAAATCAAACCTTATCAAACAAATGGTTTTAAAAATTACTGGCAGAAAAAATAACGCTTCATACAAAACAACTTTCTAATAAATAAACATTTTACCTAATAAAACATTTTACCAGTTTATTCATTAATTAACTAACTTGAAACCTTGAAATTATTGCCTGGTGAAAAAATATGTATTAGTTGTTTTATTGGTATCTAAGGTCTATTTGGGAAGCGCCCAATCGAGTAAAGAAAATTTTCAATCTTACCAGCAATCAATCCCTGGATCTAGTTTGCAATTTAAAATGGTTCCTATTCAAGCAGGTAGCTTTTTAATGGGAAGCCCATCAAACGAAAAAAATAGAGAAAAAGAAGAAGGACCACAAAAAAAAATCAATATCTCTGCTTTTTGGATGAGTGAAACAGAAGTTATTAGAGATGTTTTTGACGTGTTTTTAAAAGACGAAAAAACAAGCCAAAACATAGCGGTAGATGCCATTACAAGGCCAAGTCCACAATATGTAGACTTAACTTGGGGAATGGGTAAAGAAGGCGGTTATCCTGCAAATAGCATGAGCCAATATGCGGCCATCATGTATTGCCGATGGCTCTATCAAAAAACAGGTATTTTCTACCGCCTACCAACCGAAGCAGAATGGGAATACGCTTGTAGGGCAGGCACCAACACCAGTTATTTTTTTGGCAACGATAGCAAGCTATTAAATGACTACGCTTGGTTTATTGAAAATAGCGAAGAAAAATACCAAAAAGTAGCACAGAAAAAACCAAACCCTTGGGGCTTGTATGATATGTTGGGTAATTTATTAGAATGGACTTTAGACCATTACGACGAAAAACTATTTACTAGCTTACCAGATAATGCTGTTGACCCAATTGCCCCTCCAAAAGCACTAGTTAAATATCCAAAAACATTAAGAGGTGGTAGTTTTGAAGAAACGGCTTTTGAATTACGCAGTGCCACACGTTTTCATTCAGACCCAACTTGGAATAAAAGAGATCCACAAATACCTAAAAGTAAATGGTGGCTAACCGAGGCAAGAGGAGTAGGTATTCGTTTGGTTAGACCAATTAAACAACCAACTTCTACTGAAGCAAATCAATTTTTTAAAAACTATCTTGGCTTATAAACTTTAAAAAGAACACTTATGTTTAACGATGCTTTCAACAACAACTCCCGCAGAGATTTTGTAAAAAACTCTTCGCTTATTGCAGGCGGTTTAATAGCTGCTCCAATGTTTACTCGTGCCAATTATTTTGCTGGTGCAGATGATGCCATTAAAGTAGCACTAGTAGGCTGCGGTGGACGTGGAACTGGCGCAGCAATGCAAGCGCTTTTAAGCGGCCAAAATGTAAAACTAGTAGCCATGTGTGATGCTTTTGCAGACAATATAGAAAACTGTCATAAAGCATTAATGGCCGAAGCTACCAGTAACGGAAAAGGGATTGAAAAAAATATTGATGTTCCTGCAGACAGAAGATTTACAGGATTTGATGGTTACAAAAAAGCCATTGCTTTAGCTGATGTAGTTATCTTAACAACACCTCCAGGTTTTAGACCAATTCATTTCGACGAAGCGATTAGCCAAAACAAACACGTGTTTATGGAAAAGCCCGTTGCAACTGATCCGGCTGGTGTACAAAAAGTATTGGCAACTGCATTAATTGCCAAACAAAAGAAATTAAATGTAGTGGTAGGATTACAACGTCATTACCAAACATCTTATAGAGAACTATTTCAAAACAAAGACCTAATTGGTGATATCACATCGGCACATGCATGGTGGAACAACGATGGTGTTTGGGTTCGTCCACGTAAAGCAGGTCAAACTGAAATGGAATACCAAATGCGCAACTGGTATTATTTTAACTGGCTTTGTGGCGATCATATTAATGAGCAACATATTCACAACCTTGATGTAATTAATTGGTTCAAGGGTGGCTATCCAGTAAAAGCACAAGGTTCTGGCGGAAGACAAGTACGCAATGGTAAAGAGAATGGAGAAATTTTCGATCACCATTCTGTAGAATATACTTATGCTGATGGATCTATTTTAACGAGCCAGTGCCGACATATTCCTGGCACTTCTAGCAAAGTAGATGAACTATTTATTGGTACCAAAGGAAAGATATTCTGTAATGCTGCAAAAATTGTAGACTTCAAGGGTAATACTCTTTTCCAATATGCCAAAAAAGGAAAGAATTTAGAAAAAGATCCTTACCAAACAGAACACGAAGAACTGTTTGCTGCTATTGCAAAAGGCGAATACAAATTTGCAGATGCAGAGAATGGCGCAAAGAGTACCATGACTTCTATATTAGGCAGAATGGCTACTTATAGCGGACAAGTAATTGATTGGGACAAAGCCATTAATTCTGGCATTGATATCCATCCTAAAGTTTATGCTTGGGATGCGCCAACACCTACTAACCCAGGACCTGATGGATTTTATCCAATTGCAGTTCCGGGTGTTACTAAGTATTTTTAGTAGTAACGATTTTTATAAAAAAAGCCTGCTGAAAATTTTCAGCAGGCTTTTTTATGTTCAAAATATTTTGCTTGATTATTTTCCTGCCATATCAATCATGGTAGAAATTTCTTCTACTAGTGCATCTGCACTTCCGCTAAAACCAACGCTTTTAAATTTAATATTCCCGTCTTTTCCAATGATAAATTTAGTAGGAATTCCTTCTACTTTATATTTGGTAACTACCTCAAAAGCGTCTGCATTTTCTTTTGCTTTTTCGTCGTATAAAACATTAAAACTGTATTTGTTTTCTGCAATAAAAGCAGTCACTTCTTTTTTACGCAACTCAGCAGTCTCTTGACTTTCCCAAGTATCTACAAATAAAAATACTACGTCTGCATTGCCTTTGTATTTGTCCACCGCTTTTTGCATTCCCGGAAAAGATGCTTTACAAGGACCACACCAAGTAGCCCAAAAATCTAAGATAACTACCTTTCCTTTTAATGCTTCTAAACTCACAAGTTTGCCATCCATATTTTTCAAACTGAATTTTGGTGCAACTTCGTTCATGGCTTTTTTAAGCATTTCATCTTTTGCTTTTTCAATAGCCGATTTGCTTAAACTAGTAAGATAAGCCTCTGCTTTTGCTTCAGATTTCAAATTCGTAACCAATGCCTTTTTAAATATCGCTTTGGCTTCTGTACCAACTTTGCCAGACACAATCATTGGCTCTAATATTTGTTGCACTTCTTCTGGTGTAACTACTTTGTCTAGTGCTTGTGCATAGCGTTCGTTATAGTCTGTATTTTTTCCTTCTTGAATAGTAGCTGCTTCTTTTGCATAAACTAGCGCAGCAGAATAGTCTTTCTTTTTCATTAATAAAAAAGCATAGGTATCTGCATACATTGCAAAATTGTATTGCCTACTTTTCTTCCAAGCTGATTCTGTATTTAACTGGGGTTGTTTTTCTGTTGGTTTTGCTATTTCTGCTTTTGCCCATAGTGTTGCTTCTTTTGAAAGAGACAAACACATATCTACTTCAATATCTTTTTGCGCCAATTCCCAAGCAACATTATTGTAAAGAGAAGCCCTTTCTGCAGCGCCTAGTGTTTTAGCAACCGATTTAAACTTTGTTAAGTCTCTATTAGTAGTGCTCATGGCATATGCACTAGCAATAGCTGATTGCAAATAATTTATTTGAGAATTATGCATTTCAGTAATGGCTGCATCTGAATTTTTAGGCATTGCTTTTATAAAATTGTTTAACGCAATTTCTTTATCTGCTGGCTCTTTTGCTTTTCTTGCCAAAGTAAATAAATCATCTAATTGCCAGTTGCCATTTGGATATTTTGCCTTCATTAATGCAGTGATAGAATCGGCAGTTGCTTTTTGTTTTAAGCGCGTGTAATAAGCAATAAATGCCGTGTAATTACCTTCGGTGATATTTCCTTTAGTTAAATATTCTGCTATCAATTGCTTTACAATTGGCTCGGCTTCTTTTTTCTTAAATGAGGTTAGCTCATTAATATAAGTGCCTATCATTTTTTCTCTGTTTGCAACATTTTCGTTCCATTCTTTTTCAACAGCAGCAAATGATTTTTCTGGTTGACTATCCATTCCAAATAAATATTTTCCATAGGCAGTATAAATCATTTGCATTGCAATGTATACGCCTTCAACTGGTTTCCCTTTTTGGGTAATTGTTATAATATATCCTTGGTTATTGTTGGGGTCTTTTTTTTCATTAGCCGTAAATGCCAAACCAACAACACGTGCATTTGAATCCACTACAAATGATCCAGTATAAACATTACCAGTTTTTACTAATTTAATGTCTTTGCCCATTACACCACCTGTTGCATTAAAAGAATAAGCGGCTGCTTCAATTCCTTTTTCGGCCGACAAAGGCGTTTTTGTAGGATTATAAGTAAAAGTTACTTTATCGCCTCTTTTTGGTTGTAATGGCAAATAAGTGAATGATGATGTTTGTGCAAATGCAAATAGCTGAATGGCTAAAAATGCAATGGCTAAAAAGCTTTTTTTATTCATGTTGGTTAGTTTGAAAATGTAAACTATTTATAAAAAACTGAAATAAATGTTAAACAACAAATTAACGTCTACTGGCAATTAATAAGTTTAGGTCTGTATATTTTAAATCGAATTTTTGACTGATATAAATATCGGTTAACGCGCCTTTAAACAAATAAATGCCTTCGCGTAAATTAAAATTATGCCATACCATTTCTTCTATTCCCCCTTCGTCACTAACTTCTAAAATTAATGGCATCAATACATTGCTAATGGCCTGACTTGCTGTTCTAGCAAATCCACTGGCAATATTGGGTACACAATAATGAATTACATCGTGCTTTATAAATGTTGGTTGTTCATGACTAGTAAGTTCACTCGTTTCAAAACAGCCTCCCCTATCAATTGCCACGTCAATAATAATACTACCCGGACGCATTGCTGCAACCATTTCTTCAGACACTACCACTGGCGCTCTTCCAGATTCATTACTCAATGCACCAACCGCAACCTCACATGTTTTTAATTGTTTGGCTAAAATGCGCGGCTCTAAAACAGAGGTCCAAATGCGCTGACCTAAATTATTTTGAAGTTGTTTTAATTTAGAAACATTGTTGTCAAATACTTTAACCGACGCACCTAGTGCTAGTGCATTTCTAGTAGCAAATTCACCCACAATCCCTGCACCTACAATCACTACTTTGGTTGGCGGAATACCACTAATACCTCCTAATAAAACACCTTTGCCTTTATTAAAACTACTTAGGTATTGTCCGGCAATTAGCATCACAGCACTACCCGTTATTTCACTCATGCTTCGCACAATTGGATACGTACCACTATCGTCTTTAAAGTTTTCGAAACTTAAAGCAGTAATACGCTTAGCCATCATGTGCTCTATATAATGTTTTTTTAAGGCCGACAAATGAATGGGCGAAATAATCGTTTGATTCATTTGCAAAAAAGGCAAATCTTCCTCAACGGGTGGAGCGCTTTTTACTAAGATGGGCGCTTTATACACTTCTGCTTTATCGTACACAATTTTTGCGCCTGCTTCGGCATAATCTTGATCGGTATAATTACTACCTTCTCCAGCTTTGTGTTCAACAATTACATGGTTCCCGTTGGCTACAAGCACGCCAACTGCTTCTGGCGTTAGTGCAATTCTATTTTCTTGAAAAGCCACTTCTTTGGGAATACCAATAAATAGTTTTTCGCCCGGTGCTTTTACATCCAAAGTTTCTTCTAGAGTTTCATACATAAAAGATGCGCTGATAGAAGGTTTGGTGGTAGCCATAATTGTACTTATTGTTAGTTGAAAACTTGAATTATTTGAATGCTTATAAAATTAATTGATTTTCGCCAGTATATAGCCGACGTGATTTTTCGTCTAAAATTTCTAAATGCACTTGAAAAATAGCTTCTGGCAATAATCCTGCAGCTTTTTCGGGCCATTCAATTAAACAAAGATTGCCAGAACTCAAAGCATCTTCAATACCCGCTTGAATGGCTTCCTCTTCGTCCTTTAATCGATACCAATCCATATGGTAAATAGTACCAGCTTCTGGGCTATTGTATTCATTAATGATGGCATAACTAGGACTAGTAACGGTATCTGTTACACCCAACACTTCGCACAATGCATGAATAAAACTCGTTTTACCAGTTCCCATAGCGGCATTAAAGGTCCAAATTTTTTTAGCCTTCCCTTCCTTCCACAAAGCGGTTGCAACTGCTTTAATTTGTGCCAATTCAAAAACTGCGTCCATAACTCAAAGATAAAGAACCCATACCAAAACCAATTCTCTATTGGTTTTGGCGTTTTTTTGACACAATGATGTAAAAATATTATTGCTTAAACCAACTGTGACCGATTGGGCTTGTAGTACCTTTGCAGTATCGTCTTCAACAAATACTACCCCATTATGGAAAAAGTGAATTGGAAGGTTTCAGGCATGAGTTGTACCAACTGTGCGCTAACTGTAAACAAATACCTCACCGAAAAAGGTATGCAAGACGTAAAAGTGAATTTTATGGGGGGCGATGTGAGCTTTGAAATAGTTAACGAAACTTCTAAAACAGAACTAGCAAAAGGCATAAGAAATTTAGGATACGAGGTAGCAACTGGCAATGAATCAGATACTAAAAAGTCTAAAAAAATCTTTCAAAATCATTTACAACGTTTTAAATTTTGCATTGTTTTTACAGCCCCACTTCTATTACATATGCTGGGCATCCATATTCATTGGCTGATGAACCCTTACGTACAATTGGGTTTAACCATTCCGGTATTTATTGTTGGAATGGATTTTTTTGGCAGAAGCGCTTATCATAGTTTGCTAAAAGGCATTCCTAATATGAATGTGTTAATTGCCCTTGGTTCTGTTGCAGCATTTGGATATAGTTTATACGGAACCATTATTGGCGATGCCGAACACTATCTATTTTACGAAACAGCAGCCACCATTATTACCCTGGTTTTTTTGGGTAATTGGATGGAAGATAAATCGGTGGAAAGCACCCAAAAAGCATTGAACAAATTGGTGGTTTCACAAAAAGTCATGGCCAATATGATTGCCTACGACGAACAACACCAAGAACATATTTTTCCTGTTGAAAGTGGGAATTTAAAAGTGGGCGATTTGATACTGATTAAATCAGGCGAACCCGTTCCTATGGATTGTAAGGTTTTGTGGGGCGAAGCAAGTATTAGTGAAGCCATCATTACTGGCGAAAGTGTACCCGTAGAAAAGAAAATGAACGACTTGTTAATTGGCGGAAGCACTGTAGAAAACGGTTCCATTAAAGCTTATGTAACTGCTGTAGGAGAAAATACTGTTTTGGCTAGCATTTTAAAACTAGTAAAAGAAGCCCAAACCGAAAAACCGCCCGTGCAACAAATGGCCGATAAAATCAGCGCCATTTTTGTACCCGTTGTAATTAGCATTGCACTAATAACACTATTAGCTAATTATTTTATTGGCCATCACGCATTTGGCGAAAGTCTATTGCGCGGCATTGCAGTGTTAGTGATCTCTTGTCCTTGTGCCATGGGATTAGCCACTCCAGCCGCTATTGCAGTTGGCTTAGGACGTGCGGCAAGAAATGGCGTATTGTTTAAAAATGCCAAAAGTTTAGAAATTTTTAAAGACATTAAGCAAGTAGTATTTGATAAAACGGGAACCTTAACAACTGGCCTATTTACTATTTCGAATTTTGAGATAGTAAATAATACAACACCTGAAGCAATTGAAAAATTTAAAGGAATCGCTTACTCACTAGAAAAATATTCTAACCATCCAATTGCAAAATGCATTACCAAGGAATGGAAAACCAAAGAAGCTATTCGCTGGACTAGCATAGAAGAGCAAAAAGGATTGGGCATGGTAGGTACCGATAAATTAGGTAATACCTATAGTGCCGTTTCTTATAAAGGTGTTGCTGCTATTACCAAAAGCCGATCTCATAATGTTTACATCACTTGCAACAATGAATTATTGGGCTGGATTGATGTTGCCGATGAAATCAGACCAGAAGCTGTTGCTGTTATTGAAATGCTCCGATCAAAAGGCATTCGAACCATTTTATTAAGTGGCGATAAAAGAGAAAAATGCGAACAAGTTGCAAGCTATTTACACCTCGATGAATGGTTAGCCGAACAAACCCCCGAACAAAAACTTGCAGCCATTGCTAATTTCAATGCACACGAACCAACTGCCATGATTGGAGACGGAATTAATGATGCACCAGCACTAGCCAAAGCCACTGTGGGTATATCTTTGAGCGACGCCTCACATATTGCCATGCAAAGCGCACAAGTTGTTTTAATGAACCATGGTCTTAAAAATCTACCATTGGCACTAGGCCTTGGAAAGCATACTTATATAACCATCAAGCAAAATTTATTCTGGGCATTTATTTACAATATTGTAGCAATACCAGTTGCAGCATTTGGTTATTTGAGTCCAAGCTTTGGCGCACTTACCATGGGTTTAAGTGATGTTGTTTTGGCAATTAATTCTGTTCGACTAAATTTCAAAAAAGTATTATAGTTTTTTGAAATGAAAAAAACGCCATTAAACATATTACAAGAATACTGGAAGCACGATAGTTTCAGACCCATGCAGGAAGAAATTATTCAGGCAGTATTGGATGGAAAAGATGCACTGGCATTATTGCCTACTGGTGGCGGAAAATCAATTTGTTTTCAAATTCCTGGATTGATGTTAGAAGGTGTTTGCTTAGTAATAAGCCCCCTGATTGCACTCATGAAAGACCAGGCCGAAAACCTAATTGAAAAAGGAATTTCAGTTGCTACTATTCATAGCGGCCTTAGTTATTACGATGTAAAATGTATTTTACAAGACGCAGTTGAAGGCGATTATCAATTCATTTATCTATCGCCCGAAAGATTAGAAACCCCTTTGTTTAAAGACTATCTACCCTATTTAAATATTAGTTTATTAGTGGTAGACGAAGCCCATTGTATTTCTCAATGGGGATACGATTTTAGACCACCCTATTTGCGTATTGCAGCCATTCGATCTGAACTAGAAGACGTTCCAATGATTGCCCTAACGGCATCTGCAACTCCCTTGGTGCAAAAAGATATTATTGCAAAATTAGCACTGAAAGATGCTACTATTTTTAAACAGTCTTTTTTAAAACCCAATCTTTCATACAGCGTATTTCAGGTAGATAGTAAAATAAATAAATTGTTAGAAGTGCTTCAGTCGGTGTCTGGCAGCAGTATTGTTTATTGTAATAGCCGAAGACAACCCAAAGAAATTGCTGAACTTTTATTGTTGCATAATATTAGTGCCGATTTTTATCACGCAGGTTTATCTGCACAAGAAAGAACCGACAAACAAGATGCTTGGATAAAAAATAATACCCGTGTAATTGCTTGTACCAATGCATTTGGACTTGGCATTGACAAACCAGATGTTCGCACAGTTATACATTATGACGCGCCAGAATGTTTAGAAAATTATTACCAAGAAGCCGGACGCGCAGGACGTGATGGGAAAAAAGCATATGCAGTACTTTTATTTCATTCAGACGATATCAGCCAATTAAAAGCCTTACCAGATAAGCGTTATCCGCCCATCCCTTTAATTAAAAAAATCTACCAAGCCATTGCAGATTTTATTCAATTGCCCATTGGATTAGGTGAGGGACAATTTTTTGATTTTGACTTGAGTGAGTTTATTAGAAATTTTAAACTAGACAGCTATACGGTAACTAGTGTATTAAAAGTATTAGAACAAGAAGGGCATTGTAGTTTTTCTGAAAATATTTTTTTACCGGCACAACTATCTTTTACAACAGATAAAGAAACACTCAATGATTTTGAACTAGCTTATCCGCAATGGGAAATGTTATTAAAAACATTGTTGCGTACTTACGAAGGCATTATTGATAATCGTGTTTCCATTCACGAAAAACAATTGTCCCGAATACTTAGAATACCTGTTGAAAATATTGTGGAGCAACTACTAGCCATTCAAGCTTTTGGCATCTTAGAATATTTGCCATTAAAAGAAACCCCTCAAATACATTTTTTACTCAACAGAGCACCTGCCGATTATTTATCTATTGACCAAGACAAATACCTTGCAAGAAAAAAACAATACGAAATTCGCTTAGCCGCAATGCTTAATTATTTAGAAAATAATGATGTTTGTAGAAGCAATGCCATAACCGAATATTTTGGCGAACCAACAGATAAAGCTTGTGGCATTTGTAATAACTGCCTTGCAAAGAAGAAAAAAGAACTAAGCCCAGCTGAGTTTAAAGCAATTGAAAAAACAATTACGCCCTATTTAATAATTGGCACGAATGTTGGAGACTTATTAATACAATGCAGTGAATTTAGTTCCGAAAAAATTTGGCAAGCACTAAAATTTATGGAAACTGAGCAACGCATTCGTATTAATGAACAAGGAATTGTTATAAACTGTTAAAATATAAATTGCCAATTAGATCTTGGTTATTTTTGAATTATCTTTAAAAGAATAAAAAAAACTCACATGGAAGATAAAAAAAGTAAAATACTCTTGTGCGAAGACGATACCAATCTTGGTAAAGTTTTAAAAGACTACTTAGAACTAAATGATTACGATGTAATCTTAGAAAGAGATGGCCGTTTAGGTCTTGCCGCTTTTCAGCGTGAGAAATTCGACATCTGTTTATTAGACGTAATGATGCCGAATATGGATGGCTTTAAATTAGCAGAAGAAATTCGCGATGTAGATTTAGATATTCCTTTGTTTTTCTTGAGCGCTAAAACCATGAAAGACGATATCATTCAAGGATACAAACTAGGAGCCGACGACTATATTACCAAACCATTTGATAGCGAAGTATTGCTGATGAAAATCAAAGCAATGTTAAAACGCAATGAAGAAGACAACCGTATTAGCGACAATATTGAATTCGATTTAGGCAAGTACCATTTCAATCCAAAATTGCGTCAGTTAATTAATAACGATAGCCACCAAACGCTTTCTCCAAAAGAAAATGAGTTGTTGAAAATGTTGTCTGAACACAAAAACGATTTACTACCACGCGAAAGAGCATTGAAAAAAATATGGGGTAGTGATACTTATTTTAATGGTAGAAGTATGGATGTATATATTGCCAAATTGCGCAAGTATTTAAAAGACGATACCGATATTGAAATTGTAAATATCCATGGAAATGGATTTAGATTAGTAGCACCTTAATCTAATTGAACTATAAAAAAGCGCCTGTTTCTATAAATGAAACAGGCGCTTTTTTTATGCCCAGTTTATGTTGAAATATTTATTGTAAAATCAATTCGAGATTTTCTAGTTCGCACATTACTGATTTACGAAAACAAAGATGGCGATCCGCCTCTGTTAGTCATTTCTCTTTTTAAATGATTGTAGGCTTTTAAAGTTGCTTCTCTACCACGTGGTGTTCTTTGTAAAAATCCTTCTTGAATTAAAAAAGGTTCATATACTTCTTCAATCGTTCCAGACTCTTCGCCTACTGCAGTGGCAATAGTGGTTAGCCCCACCGGACCTCCTTTAAATTTATCAATAATAGCAGCCAAAATACGGTTGTCCATTTCGTCTAAGCCATGTTCGTCTACATTGAGTGCTTTAAGCGCGTGTTGGGTAATGCCAAGGTCAATGGTGCCATCATTTAATACTTGCGCAAAATCACGTACCCTACGTAATAGGCCATTGGCTATACGCGGTGTGCCCCTACTGCGTCGGGCTATCTCTCCAGCAGCATCCGAAGAAATTTCTGTATTTAAAATGGCGGCGCTGCGTTCAATGATTTTTTTAAGGGTTTCGGCATTATAATATTCCAACCTAGATTTAATACCAAAACGCGATAATAAAGGCGCTGTAAGTAATCCACTTCGGGTTGTAGCACCCACAAGTGTAAAAGGATTCAGGTTAATTTGAATACTACGCGCATTTGGGCCCGTATCAATCATTATATCAATCCTAAAATCTTCCATGGCGGCATAGAGGTATTCTTCAACTACCGTACTTAGTCGATGAATTTCATCAATAAACAATACATCATTGGGTTGCAAATTGGTGAGTAATCCTGCTAAGTCGCCTGGCTTTTCAATAACCGGACCAGAAGTTTCTTTAATATTTACACCCAATTCGTTAGCCACAATTCTGCTTAAAGTAGTTTTTCCTAAACCGGGAGGGCCATGAAACAATACATGGTCTAAGGCCTCGCCACGAAGCTTAGCCGCTTTAATGAAAATGGTTAAATTTTCAATCAACTGAGGCTGCCCAGAGAAATCGTCAATCTCTTTTGGGCGGATGGTATTTTCAAACTCCTTATCGGCTGGAGTTAAGTTTTCGGGTGCATTATTTAAATTATCGTTCGCCATACTTATCAAATCTACAAAATAGTATTAATCCATAGCTTTGTAAAAAATCAAACCTTGCAACAAAAATCAGCATTACTCATTGGCGCCAGCGGCCTAACAGGATCACATTTGTTACAATTATTGCTTGAAAGCGAAGCCTATCATACTGTTTACGCCTATAATAGAAAGCCTTTGGGAATGGTACATCCTAAATTAAAGGAAATCATAATTGATTTTGATACCTACCAAGGAACGGTAGAGGCAACCACTGTTTTTTGTTGTTTGGGAACTACCATAAAAAAAGCAGGCTCGAAGGATGCATTTAAAAAAGTAGACCTAGGCTACCCCCTGAAATTTGCCAAACTACAATACGAAGCAGGCAGTCAAGCTTTTTTAGTAATTAGTGCCATGGGTGTTAGTGAAAAATCTTTCATCTTTTACAACCAAGTAAAAGCCACCATGGAAAAAGAAATTAGTGCAATAGGATATAACAGTCTTGGAATTTTTAGACCCGCACTTATAACAGGCAATAGAAAAGAACACAGAGCCGGCGAAAAAATAGCCGTTCTTGTCTTTGGATGGTTAAACAAATTCTTAACCGGAACGCTCAGAAAATACCAATCCATTCAAGCATCAGAAATTGCACTTGGTATGCTTAACTATTCAAATACAACTCCAACTAAAAAGGTTGCCATAATAATGTCGGACGAAATAAAAGATTTAGCCGAAGGAAAGCAGCCGCTTTAATTTTTTTTGACTTTATCAGTGTGCCGAGTTCCCGTTAATTAAAAGAAAAATAGGGTTTTTTAACCGAGAATCGGTGCTGTACTTTTATGCCCATGCACTAGCGCAGAATGGATTTTAGTCTATTTTTTTACCTAGCCTGTAGGCCACAAGCTAAAATAAAAAAGGACGTTGATTTGCACGCAGACAAATTTGGTGTTGTACTACAGACCAGAGTGAAAACACTCGAAACTGGAGCCTTGCAGTATAAGCAAGTAAATCAACCGCTGAATATCTGATCCATGGTGTGAGACAGGGGAGGGTAAAATTGTCTATTTAAAAACAATTCCTTTTTAAATGGACAGAAGAATTAAATAAAAAATATGTTTAAACTTAATATTAATAAAATAGGTCGCAAAGAATTGATGCTTTTATTTGGGTTGTTTACAATTATTTTCTTTTTTGTATTATCAAGTTGCAAGAAACAAGCAACCAACCAAAAAGATTTAACTAGTGAACAAATCATGCTTGAGCTTTCAAAAGATTCAAACTTCAAAGATTATGTCAAAGCATTAAGCGAAATTACTAATACTAATTTAACTAATTCAAATACTTCCGATTTTTTGATATCTGAATTTGAATCTGAATTTAAGAAAGCTGCTTTTGAAAATAATCAAGAATCAAGAGCTAACATTTCAACATTTATAGGTTTTAATGACACTGACCGTTTCTGGATTCTAAGAAACCAATTGAATGCTAGTTTTAGTAAATTATTAAAGTCATATAATCTTAAAAAGATAAATATGGAACAATGGAAAACTATTATTTCTGATCAAAGACTACAAAATTTTCAATCAGCTATTCGAGATAATATAATAAAAGTAAAAGTAGCTTCTTTAAATCCAGATGATTGCTATGAACAATATACAGATTGTCTAGATGATGCATTAGCCGTTTATGCAACCGAACAAGTAGTTTGTGTGGGCGCAGGAGCATTAGGATGGACGGGTGTTGGTATTGCTTTATTTGTTTCTTGTGAAAGTGCATCCTACTATCACTTAACTACATCAAAAAGAAAATGTACATCAACTTATAAAACTTGTAAATAAAAATCATGGAAACGATTTCAATAGAGAAAAAGCGAAAAAGGAGAATAATTATATCCCTAATAATTATCAATTTTATTTTGATAGAACTTGCTGCTGAATTTGGATTGTTTAAAGGAAACCTAAAGTATATATCAGGCCCTATATCAATTTTAATTTCATCTGCAGTTGTATTAGTTTCTATCAAATACAAACTAGCATCTTGGAAATTATTCATTGTATATGGTATAATAGCCATTGCTTTTCTGCTATTTCAATTTTTAATAAAAACGAATTAAGAATTTAATGAGAAAAATATTTTCAATTGAAACATTCATTTGGTTTTCTATTTCAGTTATTGGTACAATTTTATCAAAATTGTTTTTTCCTGATTTTGAGATAATTATACCTGTACTATTTGGCTATTATGTAACTAATATCCTTGTTAAAAATGGCATGGTTGCCAAATTGGTATTGGCTGTATTAAACCTGCTTAAAATCAAATAACCTAAAACACTGCAAGTGAATCAATTCAAACTCATTGCTGATTTTCTTTTTTTATGCTTCATTTTAATAAACGGCCTAGTATCCTTTGCTAGAATAATTTATTTGTTATTCAAGCCAAGTTTTTTTGAAAAAAAGAATTTTTCAATTATCACTGGCAGTCCTAACAAAAGGCAATTAGTAGTTTATAATATAGTAATGACCCTTGCCTGTATAGAAGGATTTTATGTGATTTTAGAAAAATTGAAATAAAAATCCAATATCCTCTTAAAAGAAAACGGCTCCTAAATTTAGGAGCCGTTTGTTTGTTATTTTAGTAACGCTTTCGGAACAGGTTTTTCTAAAAGGTTTTTGTATATGAATTTTGTTTTAAGGTTTGCAAAGTGTACGCCTTTTGCACCAGGCCATCCATGTCTTCCACCAGGATATAATAAGAATTCAAAATCTTTGCCTTTGTCTTCTAAAGCACTTACTAATTGAATACTATTTTGCATGTGTACATTGTCATCCATTGTACCATGTACCAATTGCAATACGCCTTTAAATTTGTCTACATAAGTTAATACACTACTAGATTTATATCCATCTGGATTTTCTTCGGGAGTATCCATAAATCTTTCGGTATAATGACTATCGTATAAACGCCAATCTACCACACTTCCACCTGCCATTGCATGGGTAAATACATCTGCTCCATAAGTCAATGCATAACAACTCATATATCCACCATAACTAAAGCCTGTAATACATACTTTGGTAGGATCTGCTTGTCCGTTGGCAATAAACCACTTGGCCATTGTTTTATAATCTTCCATTTCCCAATAACCTAAATTACGGTGCATGTAGTTAACACCTGCTTTTCCAAAATGCCCACTCGCTCGGTGGTCGAATGCTACTTGAATCAATCCTTCTTGTGCATAGAATTGGCGATTTGCACTCCAGTTCCATCCATCCATTACTGTACCTGCATTTGGACCTCCATAGATACTTACTAGAATTGGGTATTTTTTATTTGGATCCATATTTAATGGCCAAGTAACCATTGCTGGTAAATCAAATAATCCATCGGCACTTTTAATGCGAATTAATTCGGTTTTTGCTAGGTTGTATTTTTCTAGTTCTGCATTTTTTGCATCGCCTAATTCCTTCATTATTTTACCCTTGCTATCTACCAAAGTCATTTTGCTTGGCGTAGTTACATTACTGTAGGTGGTAATAAAATATTTACCATTTGGCGATAAATTAATATTGTGGTTGTACTCGCCAAAACTCAAACGTTTTAAATCTGTACCATTGAATTTTACCACATAAAAATCGGTGCGTGCTGTGTTTTCTCTAGAACGTGCAGTAAAGAATACTTGGCTATTTTTTTCATCAATAAATTTAATGCCTGTAACTGTGTAATTACCTGTAGTGATAGGATTCTTTAATACGCCATCGCTTGTATACAAATACAAATGATTCCAACCAGTACGATCACTTTGCATGATAAAATTCTTGTTATCATTAATAAAGTTTACACGTCCGCTTACTCGGTCTTCTAAGTCGATCCAAGTTTTTTGTTTTTCGTCGTAGATTTCTTTTTTCTTTCCATTGGTTGGATCTACATCATACATTTTCATATTGTCTTGTCCGCGATTCATCCAATACACCAAAAGATTAGTAGTACCTGGTTTCCATACTGGCCAGCCAAAATACTGATCGTCTTTTTCATTAAAATCTGCCCAAGTAGTTTTTCCGCCATTTGGATTGATAAATCCAATTTTTACTTCCGGATTTTTGTCGCCGGCTTTTGGATAACGGGTTTCTTCTACAAATCCATGTGTGCCTTCGCTATTGTAAATAGGAAACATTGGAATCATACTTTCATCAAAATGCATATACGCCAATTGCTTACTATCTGGTCTCCACCAAAATGCACGATAGCGTGTTGGACGTCCGAATATTTCTTCGAAATATACCCAGCTAGCATAACCATTTAATGTTGTGGCAGTGCCATCAGTTGTTAATTGATTTTCTTTGTTGGTTGTTAAATTGTAGGTATAGAGATTATTGTTTTTGGTATACGCAACAAAATTGCTGTCGGGCGAAAATGTTGGATTTTTTTCTTCGGCCTTATCATTGGTTAGCCTTCTTTCTTCGGTACCCAATTTGTAAAAAATATCATTGTCTTTTTCAATAATTTGTTTGGCAAATGGCGATGCTGGAGCACCAAATCCGCCTCGTCCTTGTATCATAGCGCCTCCGCCTCCAAAGCCTCTTCCGCCTCCGCCACCTTTTGTTTCGGTGAATACGCAAGACACTACATCTAGTATATAATTTTTACTGGCAGAATCTGGATGGATTTTTTGATTTAAAATCACATGCTCGTCATCTACCCATTTTACCACCTGTGGCAAGGTATTTAGAAAGTTTTTAGGTAGATTATTGGCCAGTAAATCTGACTGACTAAAATTAATTTTTTGAGCACCTGCAGCAAATAAAGCAGCAGTGCTGGTGACTGTTAAAATTAAACGTTTCCAATTCATAACTTAATTTTTGGTAAAGCAATGTAATAAATGCAACGATAAGTTCTTTGATTTTTACACGAATTGGTAGAAAATAAAAAACGCCACCCTAAACCAGGGCGGCGTTTTACAAATTACTTGAGCTGTTATTAGAACACTACATTAATCATCTTGCCTTTTACAAAAATGAATTTTTTAAGGGGCTTACCCTCCATCCACTTTTGTACCAATTCATTAGATAGTATGATTTCTTGTACTTGATCGGCAGTTGCATCCAAAGAAATATTGATATTTGTTCTTACACGTCCATTGATGCTTACCGGATATTCTTTTGCAGATTCAGTGGTGAATTGCGCGTCAAAAACAGGATAAGCAGCGTCTAAAATAGAACTTGTATTCCCTAATTCGGCCCATAGTGCTTCACTTACATGCGGAGCATAGGGCGTTAATAATATTAGTAAGGGCTCTAAAACAGCGCGCTTATTACATTTTAAATCGGCCAATTCATTCACACAAATCATAAACCCACTAACTGCTGTGTTAAAACTAAATCGTTCGGTATCATCCTGCGATTTTTTAATGGTTTTGTGTAGGATTTTTAGCTCCTCGGGCGTTGCTGCATCATTATTCCAAACCTTTCCTTTTTGTTCGTCGTAAAACAAACGCCATAGTTTTTTTATGAATCGGTGAACGCCTTCAATCCCTTTGGTATCCCATGGTTTACTCTGTTCTACAGGACCCAAAAACATTTCATACATCCTAAAAGTATCGGCTCCATATTTTTGTACTAACTCGTCTGGGTTAACCGTGTTGAATTTCGATTTCGACATTTTTTCAACTTCCGATCCACAAATGTATTTTCCGTTTTCTAATACAAATGTTGCTCCTGCAAAATCAGGTTTCCATTTTGTAAATGCTTGGGTATCTAGTTCAACACCATCAACAATATTTACATCTACATGCAATTTATCTACCGTATCAAAGTCATTTATTAACCCTAGTGAAACAAATTCATTGCTGCCTTTTAATCGATATACAAATCTTGAGGCACCTTGAATCATCCCTTGGTTCAATAGTTTTTTAAATGGCTCATCAAATCCTATAAAACCTAAGTCGTACAAGGCTTTCGTCCACATTCTACTATACAATAAATGCCCTACTGCGTGCTCTGTTCCGCCAATGTACAAATCAACTTGGTTCCAATAATCACTTACTTTTCTATCGCAAAAACTATTGCTATTGTGTGGATCCATATAGCGTAAAAAATACCAACTACTTCCCGCATATCCGGGCATAGTATTGGTTTCTAATTCTTGTGCCACCCATGCTGGAATATTAGCTAGTGGGCCCTCTCCTTCAGGTCCTGGAGAGTATGTTTCTACTTCTGGCAATAGCAATGGCAATGCGGCTTCATCAAGTGCAATTGCGGTTCCATTTTTCCATTGTACCGGAAAGGGTTCGCCCCAATAACGTTGACGACTAAAAGCGGCATCACGCATGCGGTAATTCACTTTTGCCTGACCAATACCCATGGCTGTTAATTTATCATTCACAATGGCTATGGCATCGCGCATGATTACGCCGTTTAAAAAATCACTATTGTGCAAGATTGCATCCTTGGTAGAATTGGCTTCTGTACCATTGAATGCATCTCCTAAAATATTGGTTATTGGGATATTAAAATATTGGGCAAATTTAAAATCTCTATCGTCTCCGCAAGGCACAGCCATAATTGCGCCAGTGCCATATCCTGCCAACACATATTCAGAAATCCAAATAGGAATTTTCACAGCATTGAAAGGGTTAATAGCATAAGCTCCGGTAAAACAACCACTTATTTTTTTCTCTGCTTGACGCTCTCTTTCACTTCTGCTTTTTACATACGCACAATAATTGGCTACTGCTTCTTTTTGGTCGTTTGTAGTAATTTGACCAATAATGTCGTGCTCGGGTGCCACCACCATAAAATCAACCCCAAAAAGGGTATCAGGCCTTGTGGTGTATACTTTTAAAGCTAAATCAGCAGGTGCATCTGCAATGGCAAAATCTATTTCAGCACCATAACTTTTTCCTATCCAATTCGATTGCATTTCCTTCATAGACTCGCTAAAATCTACGCGGTCTAATCCTTCTAATAAGCGATCGGCATATTCCGTAATACGCAAATACCATTGGCGTAATTTCTTTTTCACAACAGGATGTCCGCCTCTTTCGCTTACGCCATTTACTACTTCGTCATTTGCTAATACGGTTCCCAAAGCTTCGCACCAATTCACTTCGCCATAACCACAAAAGGCCAAGCGATAATTCATTAAAATTTCTTGTTGTTGCTTAAAATCATAGCCAGCCCAATCGGTAGCGCTAAAACTTTTTGGCTCATAATTAACGGCTGCAGGAAAAGGATACTGGGCATTTCCTTCTTTTTCGAATGAGGCCACTAAAACCGTTATTGGGGTTGCTTTCTGCGTTCCCTTATTAAAAAAACTATTAAATAATTGTAAGAAAATCCATTGCGTCCATTTGTAATAATTAGGCTGACAAGTTCTTACTTCTCTATCCCAATCAAAACAAAAACCAATATTGTCTAATTGCTTGCGAAAAGTGTGGATGTTTTTATCGGTGCTTATTGCGGGATGTACGCCGTGTTCAATGGCATATTGTTCGGCAGGCAAACCAAAAGCATCGTATCCCATAGGATGCAATACGTTAAAGCCTTTCAAGCGTTTAAATCGGCTAAAAATATCCGATGCAATATAGCCCAATGGATGCCCCACATGTAAACCCGCTCCACTAGGATAAGGAAACATGTCTAGTACATAATATTTTGGCTTTTCGCTGGTATTACTTACCTGATAGGCACGATTATCTTGCCATTTTTTTTGCCATTCTTTTTCTATTTTCCTAAAATCGTATTCCATTGTATGTAAACTGTTCTGAATAATAAATGATGGCCAATTTGCTCTAATTAAGATTTATTGAGATAGTGCTTAAAACCTCCCTCCATTCAATCCTAACCTTTCTTTAACCTAATTACCAAACTAAAGGGGTATTTTCAAATTAGAAAACCCATTTTGAGTGGCTGCAAATGTAAGTGTTTAGCACGCAAATGCCTACATTTGCCATATCAAAACCGCTAGCATTGCTAGTTGAATAGCAAGAAAAATAAAAGAATATGGCCGTTGTTGGAAAATCATCTTTAAAGCGCAGTAAACCCAATTATATCTATAGCGTAGTTGGCGTAGCCTTGGTTTTATTGATTTTGGGTATTATGGGTTGGTTTTTTCTGAATATCAGTTCGGTAGGCAATGCCTTCAAAGAAGATATCCGTTTGAGTGCTTATTTACGCACCATGAACAAAGACACCATCTCACAAATACAGCAGTTCATTTCGGGAAAGCCCTATGCAAAGGATGTTGTTTATGTAGACAAAACAAGTGCCAAGCAAATATGGAATAAAGAAAACAACGAAGACTGGGCCAAAATTTTAGATTCAAATCCGCTTCCAGAAAGCATCGATTTTTACGCAAAGGCGCAATATGTAAACAAAGATAGTATTGCAAAAATTTCGCAAGATTTGATGGCTGCTTATGGCAATCAAATCACCCAATTGCAATACCCGCAAAGCCTTGTTACTAGTTTAAACGAACGTGCTTCGAAAGTGGGGCTAATATTTATTGTAGTAGCCATTATTCTTTGTGTGATAGTGATTTTTAGTATTGACAATACGATTCGATTGGCCATGTTCAGTAACCGCTTTTTAATTAAAACCATGCAAATGGTAGGTGCCACTCGCGGGTTTATTGCCAAACCTATGAATATAAAAGCAGTGGTGAATGGGTTAATCAGTTCGCTAATTGCCATTATTTTACTATTCACCCTAATTACTTGGGCCGAAAACCAATTTCCTCAATTAAAAGCCATTCGAGATATTAAACTAACTTTTATATTGTTTGGCAGTATGATATTAATGGGAGTAGGTATTTCAGTATATAGTACCCACCGATCTGTTTTAAAATATTTAAAAATGAAACTAGACGAATTATATTAATTGATGCGTCTGTTTTAACTAAACCCTTATCTTGCAACTATAAAAACTAAAGTGATGAGTGAACAAAAAAAGAATATGCAAGCCCCTTTATTTACAAAAGATAACCTTATCTGGATGTTGATTGGCGGTGTTGTTATGGCTATTGGATTTGTACTTTTAAGTGGCGGAAAAACCACCGACCCAAATGTATTTGATACCAAGCAAGTTTATTCTACCACTAGAATTACAATTGCACCAATTTTAATTTTGGCAGGTTTAATGATTGAAATCTTTGCCATTTTTAAAAAATCAAAAGTTTAATTCTACTTAGATTAATAAATTATTAAGAGCGGTGTTATTACCGCTTTTTTAATTGTAGAAATAACTTAATAGGTATTTTTACTTTCTATATTTTAAAAGTAATTTTCAAATATGACTATTCAAGAAACTATTGTTATAGCTATTATTGAAGGACTCACAGAGTTCTTGCCAATATCTTCTACAGGCCATATGATTATTGCTAGTTCGTTTATGGGAATTGCCAAAGACGATTTTACCAAATTGTTTGAAGTAGCTATTCAACTTGGTGCAATACTTTCTGTTGTTGTGTTGTATTGGAAAAAGTTTTTCGATTTCAAAAAATTTGATTTTTATATAAAATTAACTGTAGCTGTTATACCTGCTTTAGTACTTGGCTTTTTATTGTCAAAAAAAATTGATGCCCTACTAGAAAGTCCATTAACTGTTTCAATCAGTTTATTTGTAGGAGGATTTGTTTTATTATTTGTTGATAAATTATTCAAAGCGCCTACTATAGAATCAACAGAAAAAATTAGTTTACCTAAGGCATTATTAATAGGTTTTTGGCAGTGCATTGCTATGATTCCTGGTGTTAGCAGAAGTGCTGCTAGTATTATTGGAGGGATGCAACAAAAACTAACTAGAAACCTGGCAGCTGAATTTTCTTTTTTTCTAGCAGTGCCTACCATGGCTGCAGCAACTGGTTATAAACTACTAAAGGCTTACAAAGAAAATCCCGAATTATTATCCAACAAAAACAACCTAATCGCTTTAGGCATTGGCAATCTGGTTGCCTTTATTGTAGCCTTGATAGCCATTAAGTTTTTTATAGGATTCTTACAAAAACACGGATTCAAACTATTTGGATGGTATAGAATTATTGCTGGCGCTATCTTATTAGTTTTATTTATCACGGGTTATTTAAAATAGTTTGCTTGGTTTTAGATATGGCAAAGGTTCCTTTCTTTCCCCTATCTTTAAAATCAAAATCAATTGCATGCAAACTGCTTCTAAAAAAGTTATCAATGGCTGGGCGATGTATGACTGGGCAAACAGTGTATACAACCTAGTTATTACCTCTACTATATTTCCTGCCTATTACGAA
>CAIKZP010000112.1 GCA_903831935.1 uncultured Bacteroidota bacterium
CGCCACCGCCAGATAACAATGAGGCCCAAAATAATGTTTCAGCAATATTTCCTGCACCAGATCGGCTCAAAGTGCCACCGCCACCACCGCCGCGACTAGATCCTACAATTAGAAATACCACAATTAAAATACCAATAAACAACAAGACGCTTCCACCATCGTCTTTACCCTTTTTTGCTTTTTTAACTTTATACTCTCCTATTGCCGCTTGTGCAATGGAATTAGTTGCGAGATCTAAGCCGTGATAATAATCTTTTACTTTAAAGTATGGAGCAATATCGTTTCTAATAATACTGGCCGTTGTAATATCGGGGATTGCACCTTCTAAACCATATCCTACTTCAATTCTAATTTTATGGTCGTCAATCGCAGCAATAATTAATACGCCGTTATTTGTTTTTTTATTTCCTATTCCCCAAGACCTAAATAATTTATTTGCGTATTCTTCAATTGGATAATCATTGAGCGTTTTAATAAGTACAATAGCTATTTGATTAGAACTACTGTCGTCAATGGCTACTAATTTTTGTTCGAGAATTTGCTTTTGCTCTGGCGACAATACATTGGCCATATCCGTTACCAATGTTGGCTGGCTTGGCTTTGGCAAAATATCTTGCGCATTAACTAGCGTAATGGATAAAATACTAAATAATATAATTAAGAATTGCTTCATGCTTTTATTTGCCAAAAACGATTTCGTCGGGCAATTCATTTTTATCTGTTAGTGCGTTGTATGGAAAATGTGTTTGCAAGGCTATTCCAATTTCTTGAATAATGTTTGCAATTCCAGTAGCGTAATTCTGTTGGTTAAAATGAGAGAGCATTTTTTTAACTTCTGTATTCCAGAATGCATCTCCTACTTTTTGATGGATTCCTTCATCGCCAAAAACAGCCAATTGTTTGTCTTTCATTGCAACATATACCAGCACTGCATTACGTGCTTCTGTTTGGTGCATATTTAATGATTCAAATAATTCTTTGGCGCGCCTTAATGGATCGATATACGTGCAATGACTTTCTATATAAATACGCACCTCGCCGCTGGTTTTTAACTCAGCGGCGCGGATTGCTTCTACGATTTGTTCTTTTTGTTCAGCTGAAAAATAATCAACTGCTTTCTTTTTGAATAGTGAGAACATGGATCGATTTTAGAATTTTACTTCAGGTGCTTTTTCTGATCCAGCTTCTGCTTTAAATCCTTCTTTTACTTTAAAGCCAGTGATACTAGCTAAAAGATTGATAGGAAATGAACGTGCTTTAATATTATAAGCTGCAACAGCTGCGTTGAAGTCGTTACGAGAAACTTTAATTCTGTTCTCGGTACCTTCAAGTTGCGCTTGCAATCCTCTGAATGCTTCGTTCGCTTTTAGGTTTGGATAATTTTCAGTAACCACTAATAGTTTACCCAAAGCTTGAGACAATTGTCCTTGAGCAGCCTGAAATTGTTGAATTTTTTCTGGGCTAAGGTCTTTTGCTTCTAGTTTAATTTGAGTAGCACTTGCACGTGCTTGAATAACATTGGTTAAAGTTGTTTGCTCGAAGTTGGCTTCTCCTTTAACGGTGCTAACTAAGTTTGGTATTAGATCTGCGCGGCGTTGGTAATCACTTTGTACATTGTTCCAAGCAAGACTCACTGTTTCATCTTGTTGTACTAAACCATTGTATCCACTCCAACCACAGCCAGCAAGTAATAATACTACTGCAGCAATTCCGATAAGGACTAAATTTTTTGTGCTCATTGTTGTAATTTATTTTTTCTTTAATGAATTTACGTGGTTTACTTAACAAAAACCTTGCTAAGATTACCCATTAACAGAGATTTAATGATTTACGAAAATTATTTTTGTGTTATAGCGTCGATTCCTGGCAATGATTTGCCTTCGAAATATTCTAACATAGCACCACCACCAGTAGATACATAGCTTACTTGGTTGGCAAAACCAAATTGGTTTACAGCCGCAACACTATCGCCTCCGCCTACTAATGAGAAAGCCCCATTTTTAGTGGCTGCTGCTACTGCAACTGCTATTGCCTTTGTGCCGTGTTGAAATTTTTCCATTTCAAAAACACCCATTGGACCATTCCAAAGAATGGTTTTAGAACGTTTGATAACATTTGAAAACTGTTCAGCAGCGTTTTCGCCAATATCTAAACCCATCCATCCGTCGGGGATACTATTGCTTGATGCCGATGAAGTATTTGCAGTAGCAGAAAATGCATCTGCAATAATTGAATCACTTGGTAAGTGGATGTTTACGCCTTTTGATGCAGCTGTTTTTAACAATTCATTTGCCATATCTAATCGGTCGTTTTCGCAGAGTGAATTGCCAATTTGTCCGCCTTGAGCTTTCATGAATGTATAAGCCATTCCACCTCCAATAATAATATCGGTAGCTCTTTGTAATAAGTTTTCGATAATTAAAATTTTATCAGAAACTTTTGCTCCGCCTATAATTGCTGTAAAAGGGGTTTCACTTTTGTGCATTACTTTTTCGGCACTAGCTACTTCTCCTTCCATCACTAATCCAAACATTTTTTTATCGGCAGCAAAAAACTGCGCAATAACAGCTGTGGATGCATGTGCGCGGTGTGCAGTGCCAAATGCATCGTTAACATAAATATCGCCTAGCTTACTTAATTTTTGTGCAAAATCTGCATCGCCTTTTTCTTCTTCTTTATAAAAACGCAAATTTTCTAATAACAAAACTTCGCCAGCATTTAATGAAGCAGCAAGTTCTGTTGCTGAAGCTCCAATACAATCATCAGCAAATTTTACGGTAACACCTCCTAATAATTCACTTAAATGAGCCACCACATGCTTTAATGAATATTTTTCGGTAGGTCCATCTTTTGGACGCCCCAAATGACTCATTAAAATAACACTCCCGCCATCTGCCAATATTTTTTTAATAGTTGGAATGGTTGCACGCATACGATTGTCGTCGGTAATAATGTATTCGGCATTTAATGGAACATTAAAATCAACACGAATAAGCGCTTTTTGATTTTGAAAATTGTGGTCAGAAAATTGGCTCATGATCATTTGTTTTAAAAATTAAAAAACCGCAGAGTCGAGATGGTGCAGAGAAAATCAACTCGGCACCAACGTCTCTGCGGTTTATAAATAGAATATATTAAGTACTACTTGATTAATCCAGCAAAATATTTTACTGTGCGAACCAATTGAGACACATAACTCATTTCATTATCGTACCAACTAACTGTTTTTACTAATTGGGTATCACCAACAGTAATTACTTTAGTTTGGGTTGCATCGAATAAAGAACCATAATGGATTCCGATGATATCGCTGCTTACAATTTCGTCTTCGGTATATCCAAAGCTTTCGTTGCTTGCTGCTTTCATTGCTGCATTAATTTCTTCGATGGTAACTTTTTTAGTTAAAATAGAAGTTAATTCAGTTAATGATCCGGTAATAGTTGGAACACGTTGTGCGCTTCCGTCTAATTTACCTTTTAATTCAGGTAATACTAAACCAATTGCTTTTGCAGCACCGGTACTATTTGGTGTAATGTTTGCTGCTGCTGCTCTTGCTCTACGTAGATCTCCTTTTGGATGCGGTGCATCTAAAGTATTTTGATCATTGGTATAAGCATGAATAGTTGTCATGAAACCTGTAACAATGCCGTAATGGTCATTTAATGTTTTAGCCATTGGAGCCAAACAGTTAGTGGTACATGATGCGCAAGAAATGATGGTTTCTGTTCCGTCTAAAATTGCATGGTTTACATTGAATACTACAGTTTTTAAATCGCCAGTTGCTGGTGCAGAAATTACTACACGCTTAGCGCCTGCTGTAATATGTGCTGCAGCTTTGTCTTTGTCTGTAAAGAATCCTGTAGATTCAATAACAACATCTACACTGTGCGCTCCCCAAGGAATTTGAGCTGGATCTCTTTGTGCGTATATTTTAACTGTTTCGCCATTTACTATAATAGCATCTTCTGTAGCAGTTACTTGTGCATCAAAACGACCTTGTGCACTATCGTATTTTAATAAGTGTGCCAAAACTGATGGGCTAGTTAGGTCATTGATTGCAACAACCTCAACACCTTCCATGTTGTATATCTGACGAAAAACTAGACGACCGATACGTCCAAAACCATTGATGGCTACTTTAACTGTACTCATGAAGAAGCGATTTTTGTGATAAATTTTTTAAATAGGACGCAAAGTTAACGATTTACTAGAAAAAAAGCGGTATGAAATTCGTGTTAAATAAAATATGTGCGATAAATATGCAGAAATAACGAAAAAGTTTTGGCAGAAACAAGGCACACACCTATTTTTGCAACCCGATAATAAAAATGGCCGGTTCGTCTATCGGTTAGGACAGCCCCCTTTCACGGGGCAAAGACGGGTTCGATTCCCGTACCGGCTACGAAACGAGAACCAAGGCTACTTCCAACGAGGTAGCCTTTCTCATTTTCCTCCGAAACCCTTGCTAAGCTTGAGATTAGAGAGACCACACTATTCACTCTTGGAGTTCGAACTCGCTTATTTTCCTTATCATACCTCATTCCCTCTGGGAACAGCAAATATTGAAGACGTTGTTTATCATCATAGTCGCAGGAAACCCATAACTGCAAAGGATCTAGTAAAATTTCCAATCCGTTTTTTACTGCTTTTTCTAAGTTCGAACTCTTAAAATCACCTTTGATATTTTCCTCCTCTAATTGCTTCTTTTCATCCAAGTATTTAAGTCGGTATTTATCGTAAAGTTCCTTGGTTAATTCTTGATTGATATACCTTTCTTCAAGTGATTCAATTTTATCAGTCAATTCGGTAATCTTTCTTTTTGCTGATACATCCTCCTGCAATTTGTCGTTAAACTTCTGCGACACAATTTCCTTTACTTGTGCTTCAATTGCGGCAACATGAGCAGATTCAATTTTATACTTATCCAGCTCCTCCATAAATAGTTTGTTGATAATTGCGGCCTTTTCATTAACAGGCTCTGCATGACCTCTGGTCTTGTAATAGATATGTCCCTTTTGCTTATAGCCAGTAAAAGGTGAGTTCGTTAGCTCGCTTCTTAAAAAAGACTTTAATGGCATATCAGGATCCTTAAATTTCTTAGCAATCCCTTTATGCGGATTAGTTATTGCTACAGAATTTGCTTTCATAAAAAGTTCCATAGAAACCAAAGCTGGGTGGTGTCCCTTAATTAATTTACCCGGGAAATATGCATTCATGTAATAACCACAATAAAAGGGGTTCCCGATTTGGCGGTAAAAACTTTTGTATTCAATGGTTGCACCTAATTTACGCAAACGCTCTACAATTTCTTTATTACTCCATTTACCTTCCGCTTTCCATTTAAAGCCCATTTTCATAAACTTGCCCTGATCATTGATTACATATTCGTGATACTTGGCTTTCTCCTTTCTTCTCAGGTTTGTATAACCATATGGGCAGTGACCAATATAAAACCCCTGTTCAATTAATTCAGAAGTACCGCGCATGGTTTTGGTTCTTCTTAAATCGTTATCGTATTTACCGAAAGCAAAAAATATTTGTTGCTGCAACTCGCCAGCGGGAGAAGTCACATCAATATCCTGAAGTACGCTAATAACCTTTACCCCAATTTTACCTAAATCAATAATAAGCTCTTGTGCATGATCACTTCTTGAAAAACGCTCAAATGAGTATACTAATATGGCTACTACATCCTTGTTTTTTCTTACATAATTAAGCATTAGCTTAAACTCCTTTCGCTCATCCGTTTTGGCCGACTCCGCTTCCCCACCAAAAAAGGATTTGATTTCAAATGACCTTTTGTTTGCAAAAGTGATGGCATCTTTTCTTTGTGTTTCTAAAGAAGTATTGTCAAATTGGGAAGGGTCAGAAACCCTTGTATAGTTCACAATTTTATTCCCCTCCCTCCATTTAGGCGGCTTCGCTTTTTTCGCAAATTTGGCTGTCATCTGCTGAAGCTGTAATTCCAAGTTGTTCATCTTGAAGTAATTTTTTGATAATTTGATTAGCGATAATCTCTGCAAGCACTTTTATACTTGCATCTAAAGCAGTGCTTTCATTAGCTGCTATTATTTCTACCTTTTTTTTACTGTTTACATAATGATTGCTCATTTAGATTAATGAATATCATACCATAACTAGAACTTAGTTTAGAGTACCCTTTGTATAATATGGCCGAGAACTTCAGCACTATTTTGTATTTATTAATTCAGTCACTTCGAAAAGTTGAACATTACCATCCCTTGTTTTGATTTGCATATCCAAGAAAGTTCCTTTCTTTTTCAGATAATGCACCTTATTGTAAAATTCAGCAAAATCAAGTCTTTTTGTAACCTCAACAATAGGCATCCTCTTATCGTTTAACCTAAATGTGATTTTTTGTATTGCATCATCATTGAACATCTTTTTAATGATATTGATAGACGCCTCCTTAATTTCTAATACACCATCATTCAAGTTAAATAAGTCATTATCATCTATTACCTTATAAATGATTTTATAAAGACTGATAGAAATAAATGATCCATTAAACAATTCATTTAAAACAACATTAGGATCTAATTGATTTATAATATTGTCAACTTCAAATGCAGCAACTTTCCCACCAGCACTCACGTGCAAACACGTGTTTTTGCGTGTTAGCATAATTGATACTATGGACAATGTAAAATTATTAAATCCAAAACCTTTAAGCATTTTCACTAAATCTACATCTTTCGGCAATTCACCCAATTTTTCCAAAGGCAAAACGAATTCTTCTATTTTTACATTCGAAAATATTGCCTCAAGAAAACTATCATTCCCAAAAAAGAACTTATGGACTTCTGACATAACTTTAGGAGTCACTCCTAGTGCTTTTAATTCTTGCAGGACATTCAACCAACAAATGTCAAAGAAACTCAAATACCCATTTTCTTCTACCACAGCAAACAATTCCCTACTCTCCCAATAATGAATTAGTCTTCTATCCAAATCAGTGCTCTTTAAGGGCACATTTCTTGAAATTAAACTATCCATTAGTGGTGCAAATGCTAATAAATTACCTTCGTAATATGCTTTTCCTACTTCCTCTAAATTAAAGTGTTTTATTGTCAAATTAAATATCATGTCACAATATTAGACATTTTTTTGAATTTAATAAAATAATTGTACCTTTATGGTATGATAAAACTAAAATTAGACATCCCTAGCAATATAATAAAGCAGGATAATGGCAACAATTCCTATTACACCTATTTTGATGGTAGAAGTTGCAGATACTGCAAAACACCATTCCCCGACCAAACCAATAAATCACGTGAATTTTGCGAAAAACACGTGTTTTCAGATGGGAGAATTAGAGATTGCAAGAGCTTGTATTGGACTCCAGAAAGAAGAATGGAGTCTAAAAAAACAAAGGATCAAGAGCAGATATGTGGTAGTCTTAAAGAATTAATAGAAAATGGTAAAACTGAAATGAGTTGGGAGGAATTTTGCTTTAAAGGGTTTTCATTAAAACAAGCCAGCCAAACCTACACTTCTGCCGACAATCAAATTGTTGCACTTTTCACAGAGGGGCACATATTGATAGACCCAAATACTTATAAAATCAAAATCGTAATACAATGAACCCAGAATTGATTAGAATTGCAACTGAAAATAAAGCAATCGTCGATGCATTAAAAGCTCAAATGGTTGCTAAAAATGCAGCAGTAGAAAATACATCTTCCAATACAAAGAGCAGTGGCATTGTCTGGAAAATAATGTTATTTGCAGGCGTTGTGATTGTTGGCTATAATGCATATAATTCCTATGCAAAGAAAATAAAAGTCAATTAATAAAATAAACCTACCATTTTTTATTATTTTATAAAATAATAAAAAATGGTAGGTTATCAATCAAATTTGACTGCTTCCTTAGCCCACGCCCCAATCACCTCCAAAAATGCGGGCGCTAATGTCTGCTCTAGATCTGAATATTCTGAAAGTGTACATTTCTTACAGGCCTGGAATAGATGATTCATTCCTGACAAAATTCTAATTTTTGACTTAGCTGGATCAGCATATTGCTTCAACAACTTACTATTGGTCTCTGGATTTACCTGAAAATCTTTCTCACCATATACGGCAAATACCCTACAGGAAAGCGATTTATAATAATCTGCAGGTTGCAGCTTCATAAAATACCGATCCCTAGGTGTAGTCCATTGAGATACCAATCCCCCTATAAATGTCTTCATTGACTTTTCATCTTTCACGCCAGTAGTTAGCCTGATTGTTTTACGGCTATGCGTGGCCTCCCACTTAGTAAAAACATCTGATGCATTCTTCAGAGCTATTGCATTATCTGGTGCCGAAAGAATGGCCTTGATTATATCACTCATCATTGGTCTAAACTCATTGACTATTGATTTTGGCACGCCCTGCGAAAGTAAAAAATCTGCACTTTGTTCTTCAGCAAGATCGAGCGGATTTGTAACAGGCGCCGCCATTAGGATAATAAAGTTGATGTCTTTTCTTTTGCTAGCAACCATCGCTGCAATCAATCCACCTTCGCTATGACCCAAAAGTCCCAATTGAGATGTATCTACCTCTTTACGCATTTTCAAATACCCTAGCATCGCCTCAACATCTGCTGCAAGTTCACCCGTCGTTATAGAAAGTTGGGAGCTGTTACTGCTGGTTTTTCCTATGCCTCTGTCATCCACACGTAGAACAGCATAGCCAGCTTTAGTAAACTGATCTGCTAAAATTGCGAAAGGTTTATGATCGAAGATGTTTTCATCACGATCCTGAGATCCTGTTCCAGTGATAAGAAGTATCGTTGGATATTTTGAACCCCCCTTAGGATAAGTAAGTGTCCCACCAAAATGTATTGAACCATCTGGGTTGTCAAATTCAACATCTTCAATATTATAAGGGTATGGCGGTTTTGGAGTTTGGGGACGATTAAAGGTCTTACCTGAAGTAACTGCGCCTTTATTCTTTAATTCAAACGGAAACGACGCGCCCGACTGTTCTAAAACACTCTTCAGCTTATCAGCCCCATCAAGAGATCCATTGACATTAATTCCAAACGCAGTGAATTTTATCTCTATTTTTTCATCTGTTGCGATTACTCTATTTGCATTAGAATTAAATAGTTTCTGTTCCGGAATGTCCATTGTTGCACTGTAA
>CAIKZP010000113.1 GCA_903831935.1 uncultured Bacteroidota bacterium
AAAGAAACTAAAAAGTGTAGAGATTATGCACAGCAATTATTAGATGCATAATATTTTAAATAGAATTTTATCTCAAAGGCAGTTAGGAAACTAGCTGCTTTTTTTTATAATATAGCTGCAATTTTTTTAACTTACTTCTTTTAAATAATTTTAATAAAAAATTTTGCAAAAGCATACAGAGGAACCGGACTAGTTCAAAAAATGTATCAATATTATAGAGATTGTTTAAAAACCGAATACCGCTATTTAGTAACAGATATTGCCCAAGAAAATCCAAGATCCATCAAAGCACATGTAAAAACTGGTTTTGAAATTATTCATAGCATTCAATATGGGGGCATTGGTTGGGAGATAGTGATTTGGGATTGGAATAAATTATAGCAACAAAAAACCCGGTCCATTTGGATCGGGTTTCTAATTACTTTCTAAAACTTAATTAAAAAATCCCCCTTGCAATTGCAAAAGGGATTTATATTGAAACTAAACACACGCTATTCTTCAGACACCACAAAAGTGATTGACTGTTTGTGACGGTAAACTACATTTAAGCCATTTTGAGTAGCAGGTACCCAATTTGGTCCTTTTATAATCATTCTTTTTGCTTCTTCAGCAGTGCCATAGCCAGGGTCGTTTTCAGCTTTCACATCTGATATGCCACCATTTTCATCAACAATAAATGAAACTATTACGGTGTATTTTCCTACAACTGCACCATTCTTTATAGGCAGGTCACGGTTTAAGTTACGCTCCAAATATTTTACCCAAGCAGACAAGCCTCCTGGAAAACTAGCGGGCACTTGAGAGACTGTAAAAACCTTTTCGTAGTTTTCTTTGCCATTTACATTACTATCTAGAAAGAAGGATCCTACAACTTTCCAGTTTGCACCACGTAGTACTTTGCGTTTCATGCGAGCGGAATCTGAATCCTTTTCTTTCTCTTTAGATGCATTAAAATTAGGTTTCATACTAATTTCTATGGCGCCATTTTTACCTTTATCGCCATATTTTTTTATTGCATCTTCAGGTGATAAAATATTAAAAACAGTTAGTTGGTCAATTTTTAATGTCTTTAAAGTTTCCTCTTTATTTACTACCTCCTTGCCGTTAATAAAAATAATTTCTTTTGTAGTTAACAACTTTGGTGGCGGCGGTTTAGTAGTGTCAATTTTCTGCTGAAAAAGACTTTCCGACAGGGCATTAATTTTTGTTTCAATTTTTTCATTAGCGTGTACCCTAATAGAAAAAAATGAAATGCTCATAAGTAGTAATGGCAATAACATTACTCTTCGTAAATAACTGAATCTGGTGTTTGTGTTGTTTGTTAACATAATAAGCCTCCTTTTAATTGATGAATAAAAAAAGCTATGTTTAGTTTCAAAGAAGTGATTCCCATAATGGGTTTGTAATAACATTTTTGCAAAAAAATCTACGTTTTCATTGCCAACGGCCGCTTCGTCTGCAATAAATTCGTGAATGGTTTCTAGTTCTTTTTGAATAACCCAACAAAAAGGGTTTATCCAAAATATAGAACAGCATAATTGAGTGAAAAGCCTATCCCAAGTATGCTTTTGTTGTATATGCGTTAATTCGTGTGTAAAAATTTGTTTGCCACCTTCTTCTTCAAATGAAATAGTATTTTTCCAAAATAAATTATTTAAGAATGAAAAAGGGGCAGATTCTTCATTGGTTTGTATTAAATCAAACCCTTCCATTTTTGTTATGGGGGATTGCTTTTTAAGGCGATAGATTTTGAAAATATGATAACCACTTAACGCAATTAATACAATACTTATCACCATAAATAATTGCAAACAAATATCACCAATACTTATACTGTTAGATATTTGTTTAGTAGATCCTAGCATTAAATCTAAAGTTTCGCCAGAACCTATAAACACTGGTTTTTCATTAGCAAACCAATCGAATCGAATAATAGGAATAATTAAACTTAATACAAGTGAAGCCAAAAGATAAAATCGATTAAAATAATGGAATCGTTTATTTCTTAATGCAAGCCAGTAGTACCCAACAAAAATGCCAGAGAGCATACTAAGCTTTAATGTATATAAGAGTAAGCTAGTCATTTGATTTCTTTTTTAGTTGTTTTAATAACAGCTCTAAGTCTTGTATTGACATCTGCTTTTTATCTACCAAAAAAGAAATAACATTAGAATAAGAGCCTTCAAAATAGTTTTCAGTAATACCAGCAATGCGCTGTTCTGAGTAGGCCTCCTTGGTTACAATAGGATAGTAGAAATTGTTTCGATTGGGGTTTTGGATGCCCACAAATCCTTTTTCTACTAAAATTTTTAAAAGAGTAGCTATCGTGTTGTGATGGGCTTTTTGGTCTTGCAAATTTTCGAGGATATCCTTTAAGAATCCCCCCTTTTCAAGCGCCCAAAGCACTTGCATAATTTGCTCTTCTGCCTGTGTTAGCTTTTTCATTGTAACTAATTATTTAGTCAAAAATATAGACTAATTATTTAGTTACAAAATTTATTTTTAAAAAATGACTATTTTTTTTAATTCAGCTATTGAAACCCCATTTTATGCTTACTTATAGTTACAATATCCGCACCTTATCTCATCAAAAAACAAAAAATAGTAGCAAGAAAAATGGCGGAATGTTTTTGCTGTGAGTTGAATGATTTGATCTTTTAATTTTACGTAAAGAAATATTCAAAATTGAAAGAGTTGGTAGACAGTTGAATATGTAAATGTTAATCAAATTG
>CAIKZP010000114.1 GCA_903831935.1 uncultured Bacteroidota bacterium
GTGTTCTACTACTTTCTCGCCTATTTTTCTAAAGCCACTCCATTTAGCCAAAATAGGTATATAACGGTGCATCTCTCCGTATACTTCAATGCATTTAACAACACTATTGCTATAGGCTTTTAAACCACAATTAAAATCGTTGAGTTGAATACCCGAAGATTTTCTAGCAACCGCATTAAATAATTTAGAAGGAATGTTTTTTGTAAGCGTATTATCGTATCTAATTTTTTTCCATCCACTCACCATATCGTATCCATCTTCAATAATCATTTTACGAAGAGCAGGAATTTCGTCTGGAGAATCTTGCATGTCGGCATCCATGGTAATGACCACATCTCCTTCAGCTGCTTTAAAGCCTTCGTTAAGGGCTGCAGATTTTCCGTAGTTACGTCTAAAGCGGATTCCTTTAAAAGCATTATTCTCTGCAGCAATTGATTCAATTACTTTCCAACTATTGTCGGTACTGCCATCGTCAATTAATAACACTTCGTAACTTAAGTTTGATTCAGTTACTACGCGCGTTATCCAACTACACAATTCTGGTAGAGATTCGTCTTCGTTAAATAGTGGAACAACAATTGATACATCCATAGTTTTAATTATTGATCAAATGGAGTAGGGTTTGGATTTTTTTTAGCAATACCAGCGCCAATTGCAGAAGCAATAGCACCAAGCAATGAAAAAGTTAACATGATAGTGCCAATGGAAATTGGAATAAAAAATTTCTTTAAAACACTTAAGCCTGCATTAATTTGTTCGTCAGTTACATTTCCTTTCGCTTCCATTTCTTTGGTAGCTTTTTCAATCAGTTTATCAATCATTTCTGGAAAAATATACTTACTAGAAATAAAAGTATACACCGAAAAAATAGCAATCATAGCAGCAGTGGTTTTAAATCCATGCGCAAACACATTGCCATAACTCACATTGCCATTCATTTGTTTTGCATAGTTCATACAAGACCAAATAAGGGTAGCCATAATTAAAAGTGATTGAACCCATCCCCAAATTTTATTTTCTGATTGTCCGGTTACATAAAGCACAATACTAAATGCAATTAATACCAAACTTAAAATTAAACCTGTTACCCAAGGTTGAACTACTTTTTGTTCCATGATATATTAGTTTATAATGAGTTGACCCTTACTAATGATGGCTAATGCTTTTCCTGTTAATGGGGTATTTAAAAAGGCTGAATTTGCAGACTTACTTTTATTAGAAGCAAGTGATAAATTGGTAATTTCTTTTCTACTAAACAAAGTTAATTCAGCAGTAGAACCAATATTAATACTGTTAGGAGCGAGGTTAAAAATTTTGCGTGCATTACTTGTAAATAAGGCAACAATTTGTGCGTTCGATAACTCAGGTAATTGATTGTTTACAACAGCAAAACTAGTTTGTAAACCAATCATTCCAGATTTTGCGTATTCAAATTCACACACTTTATTATCCCAATTTTGAGGGAAATGATGGCTAGCAATACAATCAACCAAACCATCTTTAACAGCCTGTTGTAATGCAAGCATGTCTTTGCGTGTACGAAGTGGTGGGTTGAGTTTTAAATTGGTATCGTATTCAACTAAGTCTTCATCGCAGAAGAACAAATGATAAGGCGTAACACTGCAAGAAATGGCTAAACCTTCTTTTTTTGCATTGGCAATTAAACCCACACTTTCGGCTGTTGAAATGCCTGTGATGTGTAATTTAGAATGCGTATATCTTGCTAAATCTATATCTCTTTTAATGATGGTAATTTCGGCTAGTGCTGGAATACCTGGCAAGCCCATTTGCGTAGACACAATTCCTTCATTGATTAATCCACCAGAACCTATTGATTTGTCGATGGGTACTTGAATTAAAATTCCATCAAATGCTTTTACATATAATAAGGCTTTTAAGAAAAGGCCAGATGTTTGAACAGGAGCCAATCCATCCGAAAAAGCAATGGCACCATTCTCGCGCATATCATACATTTCTGCCAAGTCTTTTCCTTCAATTTTTTTGGTAATGGCACCTATTGGATGCACTTGTATTGGTAGGGTACTAGACTTTTGAACGGTATAACTTACTTGCGATTTATTATCAACTACGGGATCAGTATTAGGCAGTGTAAAAACTTGGGTAAATCCACCAGCAATTGCAGCGGCTGCGCCTGTTTCAATGGTTTCTTTGTATTCAATACCCGGATCGCAAAAATTTGCAAATGAATCAACCCATCCTAAAGAAACTTGTAAATCAGCCACTTCAAATACGGTAGCTGTTGAATGTTTGATGGAATCGGCTATTTGTGAAATGAGTCCGTTTTCTATTAAAATATCCTTAACCAAGCCATTAAATGGCGAATTTTCATCCGAAATTGTTGCTTGACGTATCAGAATTTGCATGTGGACTTATGAAATTTAGTGCAATATAACTTGAAATTTTCTTTTAGCTTATATTTGGCCCCCATTTATATACAAATGGCCTTGTTCGGGACGTAGCGCAGCCCGGTAGCGCACACGTCTGGGGGGCGTGGGGTCGCAAGTTCAAATCTTGTCGTCCCGACATATTTAAAATTAATCCTCTTAAAAATGCTACATAATAGTAATTTTTTTGAGGATTTTTATTTCATGTCAATTTACACCATCTACCAAAGCGGCTTTGTGTTTATTCATAGATTACTAATTCAATTTAAACTATGTGTATCTCTTAAAATATAGTGTAATTTGAGCACACAATCATGTTTTGTTCTTGTATTAGAAACTGTAAAAACAAGTCTGCTATGAAACCAATTAATATCTTACTAATTATACTTTTTATTCTTTCAATAAATGATTGTTACAGTCAAAAAAAATCTAGTTCTCAAGATTTGGTTAAGAATTTTTTAACGCCGCCTGATGCTGCACGTCCTGGTGTTTATTGGTATTTTATGGACGGAAACCTAAATGGCAAAGAGATGACTGCCGACCTAGAAGCCATGAAGCAAGCGGGTATTGGCAATTTAGTGTTTCTTGAAGTAAACGTTGGCGTTCCAAAAGGTCCGGTGAAATGGATGACCAATCAGTGGCAAGATCTTTTTGTTAAAACTGTTCGAGACGCAGAGCGATTAGGTATAGATATCACACTTGGTATTGGACCAGGTTGGTGTGGTAGTGGTGGACCTTGGGTTAAACCAGAACAGGCAATGCAGCATTTGGTGTTTAGTTCAATTGATATTAAAGGTCCAAATAATTATTCGGGTATTCTTCCTATGCCAGCGCAACGTTCAACCAATTGGCACAAGATGTCAAATCCTTTTTACGAAGATGTAGCAACCTTTGCATTTCCTACTAAAAAACCTATTATTTCAGATATTAATGAGAAAGCGCTTTTTGAAAGGTCTCCGTATTCTAGTTCACCAAACGTGAAACCATATTTGCCAACTTCGGCGAATTATACCGAGCCATCTTTATCAAATATTATTGCACCAAAAGAAATTGTAAATCTTACTAGTCAATTAAAGCCCGATGGATCTTTGGGTTGGAAAGTTCCTGATGGCGATTGGACAATTGTTAGAATGGGTCGACGCGTTACTGGCGCAGATACCCGACCTGCTCCAGAAGCAGCCATGGGATTAGAAAGTGATAAGTTTAGTGCAAAGGCATTAAATGATCATCTAGATAATTTTGTTGGCGTATTGCTCAATAAAATCAACCCTCGAACTAAGCTTCATGGCTTAACCACACTACATATGGATAGTTGGGAATCAGGCGCACAAAACTGGTCACCTTCATTTCTTGATGAGTTTAAAAAACGTAGGTCTTATAACGCAGAACCTTACTTACTAACCTATACTGGTAGAGCAGTGGAAAGTTTAGAAAAGTCGGAGCGTTTTTTATGGGACCTCCGTTTAACAGGGCAGGAACTTATTTTAGACAACCACGCACAGGCTGTAAAACAGTATGCACACAAAAATGGTCTTGAACTTTCTATTGAACCCTACGATATGAATCCTTCTGGCGACCTAGATTTGGGAGCAGTTGCAGATGTGCCGATGGCTGAGTTTTGGAACAAAGGTTTCAATTCGTCTTTCAGTGTTTTTGAATCGAGTTCCATTGCGCATTTAATGGGAAAGTCGATTGTGTCTGCAGAATCCTTTACTTCTAGTGGATTTTCTGGTGCACTAGATGCATATCCATGGACATTGAAAAACCAAGGCGACTGGGCTTTTGCTGCTGGTATTAATCGTTTTGTATTTCATACTTATGCGCATCAAGCATTTGGTGATACTTATAAACCTGGAATGACCATGGGACCTTATGGGGTTCATTGGCATAGAAACCAAACATGGTGGCCGATGGTATCGGATTACCATCTTTATCTCAGCCGTTGTTCACAACTATTGCGTGAGGGAGTTGCAGTTAATGACATATTATATCTCACCCCTGAAGGCGCTCCGCAAGTATTTCGTGCACCAGAAACGGCATTAGAAGGTAGTGGCCCGTTAGTAGATAAAAAGGGATATGGATTCGACGGATGCTCTCCAAAAATTCTTATGGCTCGTGCCGAAGTGAAGAATGGATTGATTGTATTTCCGGGAGGAAGTTCTTACCGAATAATGGTTTTACCACAAATACAAACCATGACTCCGCAACTACTTGCAAAGATTCGAGATTTGGTAAAAGCCGGAGCTACAATCATTGGTACACCACCGCTTAAATCGCCAAGTCTTGTAGGTTATCCTGCTTGTGATTTAGAAGTGCAAAAAATAGCTATTGATCTTTGGGGGAAACTAGAAGTTCCGAAGATCAATAGCAAACACAACTATGGCAAAGGCACTATTTATTGGGGTGGTCAACTAACGTTAGAAAACCAAACACCGCTTTATCCCAGCTATGATTTAACTGCCAATATATTAAAGGAAATAGGAGTGGTAGAAGATTTCACGGCAACAGGTCCTGTACGATATAATCATCGGCAAACCGAAGACCGAGATATTTATTTTATTTCAAATAGAACCGCTAATCAAATTAATGCAAACTGCAGTTTTCGCGTTGGCCAAGCTAACGCCCAACTCTGGAACCCTGTAACTGGTGAGCGATTGCCGTTGTCTCAATTTGA
>CAIKZP010000115.1 GCA_903831935.1 uncultured Bacteroidota bacterium
AGGAAATTTAGTACAGCATCTTTGTGGAAATATTACCCAGTACATTTTATCAACACTTGGCAAACAAGCCGATCATAGAAATAGAAACGCAGAGTTTGCTATTAGCGGAACAAAATCAAAACAAGCATTATTACAAGACTTGCAAGAAGTTATTGACAAAAGCATTGCCATCATTGATGCTTTATCGGAAGATGCACTTAAAGAACAATATCAAGTTCAAGTGTACCAACTATCTGGAATTGGCATTGTTTTGCATGTAACCGAACACCTCTCTTACCATACAGGGCAAATAGCTTTGTTAACCAAATTAATTACGCAAAAAGATTTGGGATTTTATGCAGGGTTAGACCTCAATAAAAAATAAGAATCCCTACTATTTTATTTTGGATAATTTTTGGGCAGCTAATTCTAAAGTGGATTCTTTTTTAGCAAAGCAAAAACGCAATACTTTATTATCAGTTCCATTTTTGTAGAATGCAGATAGTGGTACTGTAGTAATACCATATTCTTTGGTTAATCGAACCGCTAGTTCCATATCGGTTTCGTTCGAAAACTGCGCATAACTATAGCACTCAAAATAACTTCCGTGCGAGGGAATACATTCAAAAGGCGTTGCTTGCATTAAGGTTCTAAAATAATCTCTTTTCTGTTGCAAAAAATTACCAAGGTTTAAGTAGGCCGATTGATTCGGAAGATATTTAGCTAGTGCCACTTGCTTGGGTGTATCGCAACTAAAAGCATTAAACTGGTGCAGTTTTCTAAACTCTTTCATTAATGTTGGCGAACTAATACAATAGCCCAATTTCCATCCTGTACAGTGATAGGTTTTGCCAAATGAAAAACACACAAAACTTCTAGCCAATAAATCGGGATAGCGTAAAATACTTTGGTGTGCAATGCCATCATAAATTAAATGCTCATACACTTCGTCACTGAGTATTAAAATATTGGTTCCAGCTACTATTTTGCGCAGTTGTTCTATATCAGTTTCCGACAATACCGCCCCAGTTGGATTATGGGGTGTATTAATCATAATCATTCTTGTTTTGCTGGTAATTTTTTGTTGCACTTCCTCCCAAGGAATAGAATAGTTTGGATACGACAAAGAAATTAATACCGGTATCGCACCATTAACTTCAATGTTGGGGATATAACTATCATAGGCTGGCTCAAATACAATTACTTCATCGCCAGGGCGCAAAACGGTTGTTAGTGCGGTATAGATGGCATAAGTGCCGCCTGGTGTAATAGTAATATCCGTATTTGGATGAATGTTCGCGTTATATAATTTATTTGCTTTTTCTGCCAGTCTTTCGCGCAGTATAGGCAAGCCACTCATTGGTGCATACTGGTTAAAATCATCACGCATGGCTTTGCTCACTAATTCGGTTAATGCTGCATCCATGCTAAAATCGGGAAAGCCCTGACCCAAATTTACCGCACCATATTCTGTAGCCAATTGGCTCATTACAGTAAATATAGAATTGCCAACAGCCGGTATTTTTGATGTGATGGATAGGTCCATGAATTGACTTTATTTTTGAAAGAACTTACTATAGTGCAATATTTTTCCTTCATTATCCATTCCCTCTAATACTACTCTAAATGATTTACTAAAATCGTTATTATAAAAAACAATTTTTACTTTTCTATTGTCACTATCTGTTCTAATAACAGGATTCCATAATAAAGTATTACGGGTGTCTTGTGTATTAAAATTCACTTGTTGTTCTGCATAATTTGGTGAATAGAATTCACGAATAGGCGCATATCCTGGTACCATTATAAAATCCAAACCACGTGCGCTTCTATAGGCGTCTGCACCTTTCTTTAAATAAACAGCAATGGCGCCACCACCACCGCCAAATCCTCCAAAAAATGGTGGACGAAATACTTTAATAAAAGCAATATCACTAATGCTAATCATATTTATCTCATCTGCATTTACTTGGAATTCGTTCATATAAAAAGAAGTGTTTGAACCCCTCCAAGTTACAATTGGATTAGACGAATTTAAATTGTTAATGGTTAAACCCGCAACCCTTCCTTGTAAATAAGATAGTACATCTTGGCCATTTACTTGTTCAGTCATATCAAACGAATAGCCATCTCCAAAAGAAAACATACCAGAAGTGTATTGATCATTGAGTTCTTGTATACGCGATTTTACTTTTGAATGAACAATCACTTCTTTCAGTGTCGTTTGCAATTTTAGTAATTCGGCTTTTTTCTGTTCATTAGCAAAATAAATCATTCGAGCAGAACCGGTAGTGTCTATTAAAATATGTGTGGTATATAAAATACGTTTGGGATCGGCTTTTAATAAATTGGTTTGAATAATTACATTACTTCTAATAGACAAACCTGTTCCATTTAGTTTGTAAAATACTTTAGTCGTATCAAAAAACATTATATTATTCTGTGTAAAAGTTCCATCTGGAAGAAGGGGTAAGAATAACATTTGTTTTGATGAATCTTTCGATAATAAAATCAAATTCATCAATGCCGCTTTTTTAATTTTTGAATCTGTTATATGTTCAATCTTGCCCAATAAATTCATATAACTCGTATCCATTAAAAAATGTGTAGGCTTATTGTAATCGTTAAATATTTCTTTCCAAGAAAACCTTCTCCAACCATTGGTAAGCATTACAAGGTCTAAATGATCTGAAACACTATCTGCATCTGAACTAAAATAATAGGCTGGACGATGTATATATCCTTTTAAATCTCCGGCAAGTAATAATTGCGAAACAATGCTATTGTCTGGAGCAGCATTAGAAAGGCCATCAGTAATAGACAAAGATAAATTTGCATTCGTACTGTCTTGAATGTCTATTTCTAAAACATTTTTTTCTCTTTTGTTGAGGTTTAATGTGTCGAATTGAATCTTTGCATTGAGTGCGTATTCTTGGTTGTTTACAAATATTAACCTTTCTGCAATGGGTTGATTATTGGCATCAAAAACAGTTACTTGTACAATGGAAGATGGAAATTGACTAACAGGAATTCTGCTTGTTGCGTTTAGCCTATCAGACAAATTGGCCACCGCTTTAAAAACTACTTGGCCTGCAATTTGTGCAACCACTGTGAGTTTTTTCATTGATTCTGGAACAGAATCAGATCGCTGTATATGAAATACTCGATCGAGTTTTCCGTTTTCAAAATGAACACTAATACCTATTGGTTGTGCCGTTGGTAAGATTGTTTTATGTAAGCGTCCTAATTGGTCGGTCCACTCAGCAGTATACACATCATTGGGTTGTGGTAGATAATAAAATTTACCCATGCCATCGTGTTGGCTAGCAAAAGCAACTACCGAGTCGCCATCTTTATTTTTTATTACCCCCGAAATATTTTCTGGCAAGCCTAATTGGTTGATGGCTTTAAAAGCCATCACGGTAGGAATTTGTTCAATTAAATTTCCAGCTTCTGGTAAAAATTGTATGGTTGCTTCTGGCAAACTACCAGTAGCGTTATTGGCAATTATTTTTGTTGGAATAACACCCAACTGCTTGCGAAAAAAATAAGCCGAATCAAAATTGCTCATCCATTTTGTATAAGCAACTGTTTGAATAGATGTGCCTATATATTTTTCTGGAATAATAAAACTACCCCAAGAAGAACCATATACAATAGGGCTTGCGCTATGTTCCAATAATTTTCCATTGGCATCAAAAAAATCTACATAAATATTTTTCGATATATCAGAAGGATCTAACCCAAGCATTAAATATGCTTTAAACCAAATTGTTTGACCAGGAGCGTAATGACTATTATCAAACTGAACGTAAATTTTTTCGGTGGGTCTTGCTTGGTACCAATGGGTTAAAACAGTATCAATCGATTGTGCTTTTGCTGAAAGCGCTAATTGAAAAATAAAACAAACACTTAGTACAATTTTATTGTATTTCATTTTCAATTGGGCTTGTAAAAACGATGGAAAAAATATTAATTCGCCAAACGACTTGCCAAACGCTTCAATTCAATTTCAGCAATTTTAGCTGTATAATTTAAATTGTATAATCGAAAACTAGCTGCTTCATAGCTCTGCTGTGCTTGTTTTACATCAATTATTGTTGCCTGACCCAATTCAAATTTTTGTGCAATCAAATCGAGTAATTCTTGCGATAAATGTACATTGTCTAGTTCTGTTTGCAATTGCGCAAGTGCATTTGCATAGGCTTGAAATGTTTTTACGGTGCTAGATTCGTAGTCGAGTAATAAATTATTGAATTGATTTTTTGAACTACGCGTATTAATAGAAGCTATCTGTTGTTGACGCTTAGCAATGGTTCCGTTATAAATTGGAACCGATAAATTAATGCCCACAAACGGACCATAACTTTGATTCAACCAAATAAACCCTGCGGCACTTTTAGCACTCGATAAATTAAATCCAGTAGAAGCACGCAGTGTAGGATAACGCGTTGCCAACACTTCTTTTTCAATTAATTCATTAATATGAATTTGTTGTTGTGCAGCAATTACTTGAGGGTTTGAACTTAAGTGCGCCAATATTGTGTCTAAGCGAATTGACTTGTCAATTAGAATAGTATCAATAATATTAATTGGCTGATTGGCTGGTTGTAAAAACAGTAAGTTTAATAAATCTGTTTTAGCTTGATCAATTGTTAGATACTGTGTTTGCTTGGTTTGCAAGCTTGCATTCAAGTCTAATTGTGCTTGAAAAATATCGGCATTATTAGCTACGCCAATTTGCTTTCTTACATTAAGAATAGCTAATTTTTGTTTTGATACTTCAATAGAACGATCAAGGGCTCTTAAAAAATATTGCAAACGAACAATATCATAATATTTAGCCATCACACCTGCAATGGTATTTTGAATTTGTACCGCCAACAGTTGTTGATTTTGTTGTTGTAATTCTGCTAACCTGCTTTTAGTGGCTTGTACTCTTTGTCCATTATACAAAAGCATACTACCCGTTACACCTGCCGCTAAATTATTACTTCCAACATTGTCTCTTTTGGTGTCTCTAGTAGGATCAGGAAATTTTTGGTTGATACTAGTTAGCTGTTCGTTATCGCTAAGCGTTGCCGTTACAATTGGCAAACCGCCAGCAATGCCAATATGGTTCGATAGGGCACTAATGTCTATATTGTTTTGCGCCAGTTGAATATCATAACTGTTTTTTAGGGCAGTATTGATAGCATCTGTTAATGATAATTTCTGCTGAGAAAATCCCATTAAACTAATGGCGCAAAAAATAAGGAACAATAGTTGCTTCTTCATAACTGTGAATTTACAAACGGTAATGAAAGATTTATAAAATATTACACCAATGGACGACTAGCTCACCAAAGTACCCATATCTTGACCTTGCACTACTTTTAATAGGTTGCCAGGCTCATTCATATCAAATACAATGATGGGTAATTTATTTTCCATACAAAGTGTAAAGGCTGTCATATCCATTACTTTCAGGTTTTGGTTGATACATTCCTGGAAGCTGATTTTTTCGAAACGGGTTGCGGTTGGATCTTTTTCGGGATCGGCTGTATAAATGCCATTCACCCTAGTTCCTTTTAAAATCAC
>CAIKZP010000116.1 GCA_903831935.1 uncultured Bacteroidota bacterium
ATTAACCGTACAGGCACCTCTAGCACGTAATCCATGCATAGACCCTTCGCCCCAAGCTTGAGGCAAAGCGGGTAATAAATTAATCTCATTATTTTGGGACTGTAAAATCATTTCTGCAATTGCAGATGCAGCGCCAAAATTTCCATCAATTTGAAACGGCGGATGTGTATCGAATAAATTAGGTAATGTACTTTTTCGAAACAAACCATTCAAATTATCTAATGCTTTTTCTGGTTCTAATAATCTTGCATACAAACCAATTATCCAAGCTTTACTCCAGCCAGTATGTCCGCCACCATTGGATAATCTGCGTTCTATTGTTTTTTTAGCTGCTTCAAAAATGGCAGGATCTTTAGGAGAAATCAACTCTAATGGATATAATCCTAATAGATGTGAAATATGCCGATGACCTAATTCTGTTTCTTCAAAATCTTCTATCCATTCTTGTATAGTACCTATTGCAGAAATTTTAATGGGTGGCAATTTTTTCTGTGCAGCAGCCACTTGATTAGACAAAGATTTATCGAGATGCAAAATAGACGAAGCGCGAATAAAATTATTGAACAATGCATTAATAATATGCATATCAATAGTTGGGGCATAGGTCATTTGTGATTTTACTTTTCGATCGGTATTAGGAACATAAAAAGAATTCTCTGGAGAATGCGAAGGATTGGTAACTAAATAACCTTCGGGTGATGGCACTAAATAATCTAATACAAATTCTACTGAACCCTTCATTAACGGATACGCTATGGTGCGTAAATAATTGGTGTCTTGCGTAAATTCATAATGATCAAAAACAGGCAATGTCATCCAAGGACCATCCATACTAGTGATCCCCCAAACGCCATCCATGACTCCGGTTCTACCAAATGGATCCGTTAAATGGTGCACCGTCCAACCTCTGGTACCATAGGTTTCAGAAGCAGTAACAGTTCCTGGCACCATTAATTTTTCCATAAACTTAGCTAACACTATAGATGTTTCCGATAAATTACCCGTTTCTGCAGGCCAATAATTCATTTGTAAATTGATATTGGTATGAAAATCTGCATTCCAAGGTGCTTCGTATAAATCATTCCAAATACCTTGTAAATTAGCAGGCAAGCGTCCTGGTTTTCTAGAGGATCCCATTAATAAATAACGGCCATATTGATAGTACAATGCAACCAATCCATTGTCTGTTTTTCCTTCGCGTAATTTAGCCAAACGCTCATCGGTTGGATATTGACTATTGGCGTCATCCCCTAAAGAAAAAGATACTCTATTAAAAAAAGACTGGTGGTCTTGAACATGTATTTGTTTGAGAGATGCTGCATTGTAATTACTTGCTTTTGCAAAAATCTCTTTGCAAAGGCTTAATGCATTGATAGAGCTATCCATATCTAATTTGTTGATATTATAGTCTGTTGCACCAGTTAAAACAATTGTAATGCTTTTTGTACCTGTTAATTTAATACCTGTTGCCGTGTCTGACACAAATGGACTTTGAAGGCCCGATGTGTTGATCAATTTCATTGCAGCAGCATAGCGCATATGCTTTCCTGCAGGGCCTCTTGATTCTGCTATTGGATCTACAATTTGTCCTGTATAATAAACCAGTCCGTTATTGGTAAAACGATATTTATTTTCTCCTATAGAAACACCATCTGTTTTTCTTTTTTTATTTCCACCTGTTTCATAATCGGCATTAAACTCTCGAGACAATAATAATTCTGCATCGAAATTTTTTTCTGCTTGAATAGTAATCACCATTAAATTTTGAGGAGCAGATACAAATACTTCTTGCACAATATTATTACCATCAATGCTGTAAGCCGTTTTTGCTATACCAGTTTGAATATTTAAAGAACGCTTGTAATTAGTTGCTTCGCCTTTCCAATGAAAATTAATACGCAAATCGCCAAGCGGTTGGTAAGAACGAATATTAGGCGGTGTACCCACTAAATATTTGTTTGATAAATCACGTGCCAATTTATAGTCGCCACTAAAGATGGCTGTTTGTATTTCTTTTAAATGCGATTTTGCTCCTGGATTATTATTATTAACTGGAGAGCCGGCCCATACACTTTCTTCATTTAATTGTATACGCTCTTGCTGCACACCACCAAAAACCATTCCACCCAATCTGCCGTTTCCTACTGGCAAAGCCTCGTTCCATTTTTGAGCTGGCATATTATACCAAAGCGTATTTAAATTGGTTTGCGCTTGCAATATTGTTGTAGTGAAAAAGGCAAGGGCGAAAACTGTTTTTTTCATTTGTTAAAATTTGATCTTTAAATATAATCTTATCTATATTTCTGCATAATTAGTTTTCCCACATCTAATCCATCTATATTATACAGAAAGTCTTTGGGCAAAGGGGAAGGGTTATAATAATCTAGTCTTTTCTTTAAATTGAGGTTGGCCTTAACCCCCAGTTTTCCGGCGCTTGTTATTACAGATACATCAATAATTCCTTTTGATTCAATTGCTGATACTTTTGCATGTAATACTTGGTTTCTAAATTTAGCAAAATCAGCTGCAGAACGAATTCCCTCTTGTGTTTTCCACCACATAGCAATAACTGCTTTTCCATTTGTAGAATGTTGCAAGGTTATACGCATTACATTGTTATGTGCATTTGTTAATTGTGGTCTATTTGAATTGTATTGAAATCCATCATTACACAAATAAGCAGTAGATTGACTACCGGCATCGTCATAGAGAATTTTAAACGCAATGGCCACGTCTTCGAATTTTGCAAAAAATGTTTTCGATGCATCAAATGCTGTTTTTGTATTGATTTCAGGGGTATTAATTTTAGTATTCCCCATCCATATTTCATTAAAAGTATTGGGCAGTATGATGGTAGAATTTAAATAGTCATTAATGCAATTATGGTCTTTTTCACCAGCAACTAGCATTACAAATTCTCCTTTGTTTTGCGCCACTTGCATGAAGGGCATTAAATGTCTTGCTTTTCCCCATCCACCATTTAAGGGATAATTTGCAGCTCTTAAATTTATTTTTTTATCGCCCATGCCTAGTGCCGACCATTGGCCATAATGATCGTCTCTACCTTCTAAATCATAGGCAATATTTGCCATTTCAGGAATGCTTTTGCTGCATAAATAAATAACTAAGGGTTTATCGTCGGGGCTATATGTTTGATTAGAAGAGGCAATGGATACTTTATTGCCAATATAGTCTACCGCATAAGCATTTGGAATACTATCCCATCGTTGAATAATCAGTTTGTTCTTTTTATTCACTAATGCTTGTTGTTGCGCAGTTAACCCCAATTCTTTTAAACGCGTAAAACATATTTGGTGAAAAAGATGTGTTAGATTATTGGGCTTGCCAAATAAAGGATTTAAATACTTTTCTTCTAATATTTCTCTTGAAAATGCGCGATTATAATCTCTACTATGGGCCCCTCCTAAAAATCCGCCAAGCTGATTATAATGTGCACTAAAATCTGTTAGAAAGAAATTTAATGCCGTAGAAACTTTTTCTTGTATGTCTTTGTCTTTAGCAAATTGCGATAATAGCAACAGTGATTCAAGATCAACTCCACCGTAAGTTGGACTATCGTATTCGCGATTACCAAAATTGGCTAATTGTTTAATCCACAAATTCAAATGCCTTCTGCCTTCTTCTATAACGGCTGGTTTATTATACACTTGGCCAAGTGCAATTAAATTCCAAATACGCATTAAATAGATATTGGTATAGGACACTCGAACATCTGCACTGGTTATGCCAATTAAAGCATAGTCAAAAATTTTATCTAGTGCCTTTCTACTGCCTTCGGATAGTTGGTTGTTATATAAAATTTTAATAAGCACCCCATATTGCACACAAAACTCTACATTATTATTGTCTTCGGCTTCATTTTTAGGATCAACCCAAGCCCAAAAAATATTGCCATAATTTTTTGCCTTTGGATTTGTTACTACACGGGTTAACATTCTATTCAATAGCCATTCAATGTCTTTTTGATCGTACAATTTTGTATCCATTGCATCGAGAATAAAAAGAAAACAATCTCTTAATCCTAAATTTGGCGGCGTATTATGTAACATGGTCCACTGTTGCTTGAGTTGCTCAATTCTAACTGCTGAATTGGCAATTGTAGGAATTTTGTAATCAGCAACAAGTTGCGCATTGGTAGTAAAACATACAGCCATTAATAAAAACGAAATCAATAAACACTTACGCACTATTCTTAATTTAAAAATGAAAAACAAAATATTGGTTTGAACTTAATTTAAATGCACTTTTTGATGTTCTCCTTTTTTAATAATTATCCTTTTACTTTTTGAGCCATAATAAATGGTTGTTTCCCCTCCTAGTTTAGAAAAAATTTCTAGACTAATTAGTTGTTTGTTTTCCCATTGCATATTTATTTCAAAACCGCCTCTGGCACAAATACCACTCACCGAACCCGATGACCAAGCATCCGGTAATGCTGGTAATAATCTAATTTCCGTTTCAGAAGACTGCATGAGCATTTCAACAATGGCTGCTGTTCCTCCAAAATTTCCATCTATTTGAAATGGCGGATGCGCATCTAATAAACTAATATAAGTTCCGCCAGATTTATAATTCGCTTTTAATACAGTTGGCTTTACATATTTCAATAAAGAACGAAAAAATTTATAGGCATGTTCTCCATCATATAAACGCGCCCAAAGGTTCATTCGCCAAGCTTTTGACCAACCTGTTGTTAAATCTCCACGCAATTCTAAAGACAGTTTACTTGCGGCTGCTTCCTTTGGTGTTTTTTCAACACTAATTAAATGACCAGGAAATAAACCAAATAAATGCGACTGTGCTTGGTGTTGAAATTCACCGTCTTCCCAATCATTATACCATTCTTGAATATTTCCTTTTTTACCAATTTGATAAGGATATAATTTGGCCAATGCTTTAACCAACTGCGCTCTAAATGCTGTATCGATTTTTAATATTTCGGAAGCTTTAATGGTGTTTATAAAACATTCTCTTATCATTGATACATCTCCAGTAGCCCCAATTAAGGTATAACCCTTATAACCATCAGGGGCGAGGTATTTATTTTCTGGCGAAACAGATGGAGATGGAACGAGGTAACCTTTTTTATCTTCCACCAAATATTCTAAACAAAATTTAGCAGCACCTTGCATGAGTGGATATGCTTTTTGTTTTAAAAATATTTTGTCTTTTGTGTATGCATAATGCTCCCATAAATGCGAAACAAGCCAGGTGCCTGCCATGTTCCAATTGGCCCACTGTGGACTTCCTGATCCATCTCCTACTGGATTGGTCATAGCCCAGATATCTGAATTATGAGAGGCCGACCAACCATTCACACCATAATAATATTTTGCACTGATAGCACCAGTTTTAGAAAGATTTTCAATAAAGGTTAATAGTGGCATATGCATTTCTGAGAGATTGGTATTCTCTGCTAACCAATAGTTTTCTTGTGTGTTAATATTCATGGTATAATTACTAGCCCATGGTGGATTGATAAATGGATTCCACAAGCCTTGTAAATTGGCTGGCACTGCTTTGGTTCGCGAACAACTAATTAACAAATATCGTCCGAATTGAAAATAGAGTGCTTCGAGTAAATGGTCTTCCTTTCCTTCGGAATATCTTTTTAACCTTTCGTCTGTAGGCAAGTCTGGCGCTGATGAAATACCTAAATTTAAATGAACTCGATTAAAATAAGTTTGATAATCTTTAAGGTGTGCTATTTTAATTTGTTGAAAAGATTTTGTTGCTGCTTTTGTTAAGTTATTTTTTGCAAGCATTTGATCGTCTACCCCTTCTGTCACTGGATTTTTATCATAGCCATTAAAACTAGTAGCAATAGACACATATACTATGGCTTCGGTGGCATTATTAACACCTATAGAACTATCTGAATGATTAATAATACCATCTGTTTTATTAATACTGAACAAACTGGTAAAGCTAGTGCCAATAGGATTTTTTCTTCCTTGCGCATACCCTTTTGCATTCAGCAATGAACCATTAACTGTTACCGTGTTTTTTTGAGGACTTTTAAATTGCAAATTAAAATTAAGTGCCCCTTTTTTATTGGCTGTTAATTTAATAGCCATTATTTGATTGGGGTATGAAACAAAATATTCTCTAGTAAATACCACGCCATCTACTTGGTATTGTATGGTTGAAATAGCATTGCCAATATTTAATGCTCTTGTATAATTAGTGGCTTCTTGCGCATGCTTCACACTAATTAACAAATTACCTAAGGGTGCATAAGCATTAGAATAGGGACCTTGTATTTTTTTATTCAATTTATCTGCCAATTTAAAACTGTCGTTATTCAATGCGTCTCTAACAGCTGGTAAATTTTTATATACTTCTTTATATTTACTAGGATCTGTTGGTTCTCCATTCCAAAGCGTAATATCATTTAATACAATAGTATCTGTTGCTACCCCTCCAAAAATAGACGCCCCCATTTTGCCATTTCCCATCACCATACTTTCTTCAAATTTTTCTGAAGGATGATTATACCAGAGTGTTAATGGCTTTTGTGCTTGAGCATTTGCTACAATGAAAAATCCCAATAAAAAAAGAATACAATATTTAAAGACTTTCATGCTATTTATTTTAATTCTCTATTCGCAAATTGCAAATACAAATTCCAGTCGTAGGGTAATATATCGTGTTTGCCAATTCTAACATGGTGCGAAATACGCCCTGCAATTGGTTGCTCTAATGGCAAGCTTGTTTTATTGCTTAGTGTTGGATATCCATACAAGTGGTAAACATCAGATACTAATACTGCCGATAAATATTCATGCGATGGATCTGCCCATTGGTCTTCTGATGCACTAGCTATATACAATGGCCTTGGAGCTACCATGGCTACTACCATGTGCTGATCGAATGGCAATATAGAATCTTGATTGAGGTACTTTTTAAAATTTGTGGAATTCCATCTTGGGAATCTTTTAATAACAGCACTTAAGGTTTCTCCTTTTTTATCTTTAGAAATGGATACCCCCATTGCACCAGAGCCACTAGATATAACTCCAGCAAAGCGTTGGTCTTTTGCGCCAGCCCAAAGCGACGCTTTTCCTAAACGAGAATGCCCTATTACAATTACACGTTTTCCATCTACTTGTTTATCGGTTTGTAAATAATCTAATGCCCTAGACAATCCCCAAGCCCAGGCCGCTAATGCACCCCATTCATTGTTACTTGGACGCAATTGATTGGGTTGATAAAACAACGGATAAATACCTATAGAAAAATCTTCTTTATCGGGTGCAATATCCCAATAATACATGGTTGCAACACCACAACCTGCTTGAATAATAGAAGCAACAGGCCAGTTTAAAGAATCCTTACCCAATTCTTTTCCATTACCTGTCCATGCTTTGCTGGCATGTATTTTAGCATCTGGGTAGATGGTTTCATTACCATTAAAATTGTATCCTAAAAATGTTGGAAAATGTTTTTTTCCTTTTGGCAGATAGACCAACATTTCAACAGAAATTGTTTGATTATTTCGTTTAAAACTTAATTTAATTTGTTTGCGAATGGCCGTTCCTCCAATGGCGTTATTGTCTTGTTCTAACAGTTCTGAAGTACAATCGATTTTTTGATCGGGCACAAATCCATAAATTTCTTTTTCTACTAGTGCGGCAATTTCTGGGCGTCTGATTTTTTCCCAGTCTTTTTTATTTTTAATTGCATTTCCATTATTTGACAATAATAATGCTGGCAGATTAGGCACAGAGCCACTAGAATTAATTTGTGCAAATGCAGGCTGAATTGCCATTAACACAAGGATAAATACAACAAGAAATTGTTTAGGTTTTTTCAAAAACAATAGACTAGTCATTGATTATTTTTTTGAAGTTAATTGAAACATCTGCACACCATGGTGATTGATGGTTGTTTTCATTGACCCATTAAATACACCGATATTTTTTTGTTGCCAAAGATCTCTAACAGTGTATTTTCCATTGAGCCCAATAGAAGAAAAATCAAAATTGAAAGACGCAGCAGTTTCATTTCCCCAATTAAAATAAGAAGCAGGATTGGTTCCATAGCCTCCTGTATTAAAAAGTCCTACAGCAACAGAACCATCTAACAATTGCTTTAACCAAATTTGAATACCATTTATTTCTTTCACCAATCTTGCTGGTTTACCAAGTGGGTCTTGGTTTACGGCAATTACTTCGTCATTGGTTAATAGATTCAATGTAAATGCATCAATTTGTTCAATAGGGCAACCAATTAGCATTGGTGCTGCTAATAAACTAAACATACTAATATGACTGTATTGCTCATCTGGGGTTAACCTAGTAGGATGCAAAATTGGGCCAATAGAAACATTGCCTACAATCATCATATCAGGATCCATCCAATGTCCTGGACCAGAATATGGCGCCCATTTATCTAGTGTAAAACTAGTTAAGAAAAGGCTTGTCCAACTGTCTTTGATATCTGGTCCTGTGCGATACATATTTGACACACGGTTCCAATCATTTACTTTTTCAAATGGCGCATTATTTGATAAACTCAAAACAATATCTCTACCAGATTTCTTTAGTGCATCCCACATTCTTTCGGTTGATGCAACATCAATTCGCCAATCGTATTTTAAAAAATCAAAACCCCATTTGGCCATTTGCTTGGCATCATTTGGTTCAAATTTATAAGGCCCAATATGGTGATAAAATTGTTTGTTCTTTTTTATTTGTTCAAATGTTTCTCCGCCTTTTACTGAATCAGACGATGCACCCACGTATCCGCCATAACTTGCTACATATGGCGTAGAATACAAGCCTGCTTTTAATCCTAGCGAATGGATATAGTCTACCATTCCTTTTATATCTGGGAATTTTTCATTGGGTTGTAAAGCAGTATCAGGGCCTTCTCTTTTTCCCTGCCAGCTATCATCAATATTAATATAGCTCCAACCATGATCGCGCAAACCTTTTGCTACCATGGCTTCTGCCGATGCTATTACTTTTTCCCTGTCTAACTTTGCCTCCCATGCATTCCAACCATTCCAACCAATTGGTGGTGTTAATGAAATAGTATCTCCTATTTTTATAACCAATGTTTGTGCTGCTTCTCCTAATTTATTTTTGGCGTGAATAGTACTAGTATATGTGCCCCTATCTTTTACAACACCTGTAATAATTCCTGTTTTAGCAGACAGTGTTAATCCTTTTGGTAAGTTATTTGCAGAAAATCGCATTGGCCTTACGCCAGTTGCTGCGATAGTATATAAGAAAGGATTGCCTGGTCGTACACCAATTATTTTAGCTGAATTAATTTTGGGA
>CAIKZP010000117.1 GCA_903831935.1 uncultured Bacteroidota bacterium
CACCGTGCTTTTGAAAAACTAGCTGAACGCAGACCTCTGTACCAAGTAACACCTATTACAGATCGTTTAAACTATTGTAGTAGTCCCTTAAATAATATGGGATGGCACTTAACCTGCGAAAAATTATTGGGTGTAAAAACACCTAAGCGGGTAGATTATTTGCGCATTATTATTATGGAGTTGGCACGTATTTCCGATCACCTTATTTGCAATTCCATTGTTGGGGTTGATACGGGTGCTTACACAGGATTTTTATACGTCATGCAATACCGTGAATTGATTTATGAAATTTACGAAGAAGTTTGTGGTTCTCGCTTAACAACTAATATTGGACGCATTGGCGGATTCGAAAGAAATTTCACCAATACTGCTTTTACAAAACTCGAAAAATTCTTAAAAGAATATCCTAAGGTTTTAAAAGAATTCGAAAGCTTGTTTGCCCGCAATAGAATTTTCATGGAACGTACTATTGGCGGTGGTGCTATCAGTGCAGAGCGTGCGTTGAACTATGGATTTACGGGTCCTAATTTACGTGCAGCAGGTGTTGATTATGATGTGCGAGTACATAGCCCATATAGCAGTTACGAAGATTTTAATTTCTCTATTCCAGTAGGAAAAACAGGCGATAATTACGATCGCTTTTTAGTGCGCAACGAAGAAATGTGGCAGAGCTTAAGTATCATAGAACAAGCCTATAAAAAAGTGCAAGAATTTAAAGGAGCAGATGCAGAAATTTTTCATGCAGATGTTCCTGAATATTACTTGCCTAAAAAAGAAGATGTGTACACCAAAATGGAAGCACTCATCTGGCATTTTAAAATTATTATGGGAGAAGTAGATTTACCAAAAGGCGAAGTCTATCATTCTATTGAAGCAGGTAATGGCGAGTTAGGATTTTATTTAATTAGTGATGGTGGCAGAACGCCATTCCGTTTGCATTTCCGTCGCCCATGTTTTATTTATTATCAAGCATATCCTGAATTAGTAACGGGTGGCATGTTAAGTGATGCAATTGTAACAATGAGTAGTTTGAATTTGATTGCGGGAGAATTGGATGCATAATTGCAAAGAGAAAACGAATTGATTTATTGATTTTTTATAAAGAGGTATGGTACAATTTTCAGAAGAAAAACTAGCTAAAGTAAAAGAGCTCATTGAACGCTATCCCGAAGGAAAGCAGAAGAGTGCTTTACTACCCTTATTACATTTGGCGCAAGATAGTTTTGGTGGATGGCTTAGTTCCGATACAATGGACTATGTAGCATCATTATTATCTATAGAGCCAATAGAAGTGTATGAAGTTGCCACATTTTATAGCATGTATAATACCAAACCAATTGGTAAGTATATGTTTGAAGTTTGTCAAACCGGACCATGCATGTTAAATGGAAGCGACAATATCATTGAATATATTAGTAAAACACTTGGCATTAAACCAGGTGAAACAACATCCGATGGATTATTTACTTTAAAAACAGTGGAGTGCTTGGGTGCTTGTGGTTATGCGCCTTTAATGCAATTAGGCAAACATTATCGCGAGCATTTAACCAAAGAAAAAGTGGATGAAATTATTGCAGAATGTAGAAATACAGCCGCTGCAAACAATTAGATCGATCAACAATTAAAATTCCTCTGAGGATTTAAATATGGGAAGAAAATTATTATTAGAAAAAGCGCATGTTCCAGGAATTCGCAGCTACGAAGTGTATCGCCGCGAAGGTGGGTATGCTAGTGTAGAGAAGGCCTTGAAAACTATGAGCCCCGAAGCAATTGTAGAAGAGGTTAAGAAAAGCGGCTTGCGTGGCAGGGGTGGGGCTGGTTTTCCTGCAGGTATGAAATGGAGTTTTATTGCAAAACCAGAAGGCGTTCCGCGTCACTTGGTTTGTAATGCCGACGAAAGCGAACCAGGAACTTTTAAGGATCGTTACTTGATGGAATTTATTCCGCATTTATTAATTGAAGGATTAATTGTTGCATCTTATGCGCTAGGAAGCCATGCAACTTATATTTACATACGTGGAGAATATGCTTGGATTCCCGATATTTTAGAACAAGCAATTAACGAAGCAAAAGCAAATGGATTTTTAGGAAAAAATATTTTAGGCACAGGATTCGATTGTGAAATTTATGTTCACCGTGGAGCCGGCGCTTACATTTGTGGAGAAGAAACTGCACTAATAGAATCATTAGAAGGTAAGCGTGGTAATCCGCGTATTAAGCCACCATTCCCTGCTATTAAAGGTGCATGGGGTCGTCCTACAGTAGTTAACAATGTAGAAACCTTAGCATCAGTTGTTCCAATTATTAATATTGGTGGTGATGAATATTCTAGCATTGGTGTTGGAAAATCTACTGGTACAAAATTAATTTCGGCATGTGGCAATATTAATAAACCTGGTGTTTATGAAATTGACATGACTATTTCTGTAGAAGAATTTTTATACAGCGATGAATATTGTGGCGGTATACCTAATGGAAAAAAATTAAAAGCTTGTATTCCAGGCGGATCGTCGGTGCCTATTTTACCTGCTAACTTATTATTAAAAACAGCCAAAGGCGAAACCCGTTACATGAACTACGAAAGTTTAAGTGATGGTGGATTTGCTACAGGATCAATGATGGGTTCTGGTGGTTTTATTGTGTTAGACGAAGACCAATGTATTGTTAGAAATACTTATTCATTGGCACGTTTTTATCGCCACGAAAGTTGCGGTCAGTGTTCGCCCTGCCGTGAAGGAACTGGTTGGATGGAAAAGCTTTTATATCGCCTAGAAAAAGGAGAAGGAAAAACTAGTGATATAGATTTGTTATGGGATATACAAAGCAAAATTGAAGGAAACACCATTTGTCCATTAGGAGATGCTGCGGCTTGGCCAGTAGCAGCTGCTATTAGACATTTTAGAGATGAATTTGAATGGCATGTAACGCATGCGGCAGAAGCTCAAACCAGAAATTTTGGTTTAGCGCATTATGCCGATCCAATTCATGTACCAACGGTATAAACAAGCATATTAAAAACTTAAATATTCCCTTTCGGGGGATGTGGTATGAGTGAAATACAATTATTTAAAGTAACCATCGACAACATTACAATTGAAGTGCCTGCAGGTACTAGTATTCTGCAAGCTGCACGTCAAATTGGAGGAGATGTTGCACCGCCAGCAATGTGTTTTTACAGCAAGCTAGAAGGTAGCGGCGGTAAGTGTCGTACCTGTTTGGTAGAAGTAAGCAAGGGTTCCGAAAAAGATCCACGCCCAATGCCCAAACTAGTTGCTTCTTGCCGTACAACTGTAATGGATGGCATGGAAGTAAAAAACATTACTAGCCCAAAAGTGGTAGATGCTAGAGCAGGAATTGTAGAATTCTTATTATTGAATCATCCACTAGATTGTCCGGTATGTGATCAAGCAGGTGAATGTCATTTGCAAGATTTAAGTTTCGAACACGGCAAGGCAGGTACTCGATACGAGTTTCAACGCAGAACATTCCCCAAACACGATTTGGGAAAATATATTCAGTTACACATGACGCGTTGCATTCTGTGCTACCGTTGTGTATTTACTGCCGACCAATTAACCAATAAACGCGAACACGGAATTTTAGACAGGGGAGACCATTCTGAAATTGCCACTTTTATTGAAAAGAATTTAGACAATGATTTTATTGGAAATGTAATTGATGTTTGTCCGGTGGGCGCATTAACCGATAAAACTTTCCGTTTTAAAAATCGTGTTTGGTTTTTAAAACCAATGGATGCACACCGCAACTGCCCTACCTGTAGTGGAAAAGTAACTTTGTGGAATCGTGGAGAAGAAGTGTTTAGAGTAACTGCACGCAAAGACCAATGGGGCGAAGTAGAAGACTGGATTTGTAACGATTGCAGATTCGAAAAAAAGCAAAGTTCCGACTGGGTAATTGAAGGGCCAAGATTAATTGACAGACATTCTGTAATTGCGCAAGGACACTATGCGGGAACTGTTGGTACACATATTCCAACAGAAACTTTTAAAGCGGTTCATGCTGGCAGAGATCCTAAATTATTGATGGATATTCATTCGGTGAGTGAAGTAAACCAAACAGATATTGAACTGAGTTTAATAAATGGACCGGCGCATTCCAACAATTTTAATTCTAACAAAGACTAATTGTACTATAGCTCATGACACTACTTGCATTTGATTGGCTACTGATAATAGAAAAACTGGTATTAATTGCCATTATAGTTTTTGCAAGCTTGGGTATTGCCTTGTATACCACTTTTGCCGAACGCAAAGTGGCGGCCATTTTACAAGACAGACCAGGCCCAGAAAGAGCAGGTCCTTTCGGACTATTTCAACCATTTGCCGATGGATTGAAATTAATAATGAAAGAAGAAATTATTCCATCTTCGGCCAATAGAACATTATTTATACTTGGGCCAGGATTGGCTATGACAGCGGCTTTAATGACTTGTGCCGTAATTCCTTGGGGCGGAACAGTGTCTTTATTTGGCAGAGAAATTTCTTTACAAATAGCAGATATTAATATTGGTATTTTATATGTATTTGGTGTAGTGAGCGTAGGTATTTATGGTATGATGATTGGTGGTTGGGCATCGAATAATAAATTTTCTTTGATGGCTGCTTTGCGCGGTGCATCACAAGCAATTAGTTATGAATTGGCCATGAGTATTGCGCTGATTGCTTTATTAATGACAACTGGTTCATTAAGTTTAAGAACAATTGTAGAACAACAAATGGCACCTGGTCATTTATGGAATATCGCCTATCAACCTTTGGGTTTTATATTGTTTTTCATTTGTGCTATGGCCGAGTGTAATAGAACGCCTTTCGATTTGCCAGAAGCAGAAAACGAATTAAATTTTGGATACCACCAAGAGTATTCTTCAATGAAACTTGGGTTCTATCTTTTTTCTGAATACGTGAATATGATTATGAGTAGTGCGGTAATGGCATCGTTATATTTTGGTGGATATGATATTCCTTTTTTCAACGAAAGCGTTTTGCCTCAAAACATTGCGGCACTAGTTGGGGTAGGAGCATTATTAATTAAAATTGTCATTTTCATTTTTGTATTTATGTGGATTCGTTGGACCATTCCAAGATTCCGTTACGATCAATTAATGAATTTAGGTTGGAAGAGTTTAATACCATTGGCTTTGGTAAACATGCTTATAACAGGCGCGTTTATTTTAGCGAGGATGTAATAATTTTTTTGATTTTTTTTTGAAAAATTCGGAGTAAAAAATATTTTTGTAAACCATATATAAGCAAACGCTAAGCCAAAGCAAAGCGGACATCAAAATGGAGGCATTAACCAATAGAGTAAAAGAAGTTAGTCGCAAGCCGATGAGTTTCTCGGAGCGATTGTACATACCCAATATTTTAAAGGGTATGGCCATTACTTTCAGTCATATGTTTAAGAAACAGCCAACTATTCGCTACCCAGAACAAAAGCGCGAATTTAGTCCGGTTTTTCGTGGGCTACACGTACTTAACAGAGACGAAGAAGGTCGCGAACGTTGCACTGCTTGTGGATTGTGTGCAGTAGCTTGTCCGGCAGAAGCCATCACCATGGAAGCCGCCGAAAGATTACCTAGCGAAGAACATTTGTATCGCGAAGAAAAATATGCCGCAAAATATGAGATCAATATGTTGCGTTGTATTTTTTGTGGATTGTGCGAAGAAGCTTGTCCGAAAGACGCTATTTATTTAAGCGAAACTTTCGCTCCAGCAAACTTTACACGCAAAGGATTTATTTACGGGAAAGATGAATTAGTAATACCTAATCAACTAACAGATCCTGCAGGTTTTGCAGCAGCCAGGGGTGCCGCGCGAAACAATTAATAGCATAATTAAAGAACAATGAGTATAACAGAAATATTATTTTTCTTTTTGAGCGCACTAGCCATAGTTAGTGCTATCATGGTGTTGGTTAGTAAGAATCCGGTGTATAGTGTATTGTGGTTAGTAGCAGTTTTCTTTGCTATATCGGGCCATTATATTTTATTGAATGCACAGTTTTTGGCCATTGTAAATATGATTGTATATGCAGGCGCCATTATGGTGTTGTTCCTTTTTGTAATCATGTTAATGAATTTGAATGCACAGAGCGAACCACAAAAAAATATGTGGATGAAATTAGCAGGTGTAATTTCTGGCGGATGTTTTTTAATGGTACTTGTTTCTTTAGTTCGCCAAGCTAACGAGTTGACTAATAAAAAAGCATTAACAGTTGAAGGCAATATTGGCCTCATTAAAAATTTAGGCAAAGTATTGTTTAGTGATTATGTAGTGCCTTTTGAAATTACAAGTGTGTTGTTTTTAAGTGCAATGGTTGGCGCCATTGTAATTGGTAAAAAAGATTAAACAGCGGCAACAAAAAATGCCCAATAAAAATATTTTAAAAACGCTTTGAACAAATAGTTCGAGCAACAAGTAGCAAACATGCCAATACAATATTATATCTATCTGTGTTTAACTTTATTTAGCATCGGTATCATTGGAGTGCTTACGCGCCGCAATGCTATCATTGTTTTTATGTGTATTGAGTTAATGCTCAATGCGGTGAATTTACTATTGGTTGCGTTTTCGAAAATGCATTTAGCAACAGCCTTGGTAGCAGACAAAGCAACCAAAGTAGGAACCGATGGTCAATTATTTGTATTTTTTATTATGGTAGTAGCTGCGGCAGAAGTAAGTGTTGGGTTGGCTATTATTGTTATGTTGTATCGCAACACACATTCAGTTGATATTAACTTTTTGAATAGATTGAAAAATTAAAAATGCGAAGCTTGTAACTAAATAACTGTTTTGTTATAAGCTTCGGTCCGGCATATTATGAGTAAACTTGTTTATTTAATTCCGCTGTTTCCCTTGCTGGGTTTTCTGATCAATGGATTGGGTAGAAAACACTTGTCAAAATCCATGATTGGCATTATTGGCACAGGTACCATACTCGCTTCATTTATTGTGAGTGTATTGGTGTTTTTTGATGTGAAAGCAACTGGAACATCAACGGTAGTTACCCTTTTTAATTTTATTCAAGTAAAAGGATTGTTAATTCCATTTGCTTTTCAGGTAGACCAATTGTCTGTCATTTTCTTGTTAATCATTACAGGAATTGGCACATTGATTCACTTGTATTCAACAGCCTACATGCATGACGAAGAAGCAGCACATTTTGGCCGTTATTTTGCTTACTTAAACCTCTTTATATTTTCAATGTTACTGTTGGTATTAGGTGCCAATTATGTAATCATGTTTATTGGTTGGGAAGGAGTTGGTTTATGTTCTTATTTATTAATTGGCTATTGGTTTAAAAACAATAATTATAACTACGCTGCTAAAAAAGCCTTTGTAATGAACCGCATTGGTGATCTTGGTTTTTTACTAGCCGTATTTTGGTTGATTTTTAAATTAGGCACAGCCACTTATTCGGATGTGTTTTTACATGTAGATAAATTATCGGCATTTGATATTACTGCCATAACAACTTTATTATTTGTTGGCGCAATGGGTAAGAGTGCTCAGATTCCTTTGTACACATGGTTGCCTGATGCAATGGCTGGTCCTACACCAGTGTCTGCATTGATTCACGCAGCAACAATGGTTACTGCAGGTATCTATATGATTGCACGAACTAATTTATTGTATTCTATGGCACCAGGCACACAAACCCTGATTGCTATTGTAGGATTGGCTACCGCAATTTTTGCAGCAACAATTGCACTCAAACAAAACGATATTAAAAAAGTATTGGCCTACTCAACAGTGAGTCAACTAGGTTATATGTTTTTAGGTTTAGGTGTTGGAGCCTATACTGGCGCAGTGTTTCATGTAATGACGCATGCATTTTTTAAAGCCTTATTATTCTTAGGCGCAGGTTCTGTTATTCATGCCATGCACCACGAACAAGATATTACAAAAATGGGCGGACTAAAAAAGTTCATGCCTATCACCCATATTACTTTTTTACTAGCTTGTTTGGCAATTGCAGGAATTCCGCCGTTTTCAGGATTCTTTTCTAAAGACGAAATTCTAATGGCGGCTTATGCAAAAAATCCTATTTACTATTATGTAGGATTAGGCGGCGCATTAATGACTGCTTTTTATATGTTCCGTTTGTATACACTAACTTTCTTAGGCAGATTTAGGGGCACACAAGCGCAAGCAGCACATGTACACGAAAGTCCAATTGCCATGACCCTTCCATTAATAGTGCTAGCTATATTATCGGTAATTGGCGGATTAATTGGTATACCAGAAGTGTTTGCAAAAGACGCACATAGTTTGGGTAATTTCTTAGCGCCAATTTTTGCACAGTCTGCGGCACTTGCAACAGAACATCATTTAGAAGCTTCACAAGAATATTTATTCATGGGCGTTTCTACTTTATTAATTGCAGGAATTATTTTGTATACCATTAATAGTTATAAAAAATACCAATCAACCGAAACTGAAAATACTGGCTTGGCAAAAGTTTTAGAAAACAAATGGTATATCGATGAATTATACGATGCCATAATTGTAAAACCATTAGATGCTATTGCAGGCTTTTTTAAAAATATTATTGAAAAAAATATTATTGATGGCGGTGTGAATGGTGTTGGTAAATTGGTTAGTTATAGTTCAAGACAAATTCGTTTATTACAAAGCGGACAAGTGGGTAATTATGTTTTAATCATGGTATTAGCCATTGTTGTATTTATATTGATTTGGTTTAATGATTTAACCTTGAGTTATTATTTGAACCGTTTATTTAAAAATGCTTAGTTGCTTTAAAGAAAATATATGATCCCTTTATTACTCATATTAATTCCATTGCTTAGCGGACTTGCTGTATTCTTTCTAAAAGATGCAACTACTTCAAAAGCATTGGCCCTCGGCTCATCTGTTATTACATTAGCATTGTCTTTAATGGCGGTTAGTAGTAAAGGTGTATTGCATTACGATGCAAGTTGGTTGCCAGGTTTGGGCGGTAGATTTACACTCATGCAAGATGGCATGGGAAAGATGTTAGGTTTATTAACCGCTATTTCTTTTCCAGTAGTATTTGCAGCAACCTTTAAAAACACTTATCAAAAACCTGCCGCATTTTACGGATTGATGTTGTTAACCCAAGCAGGATTATTAGGCGTGTTTTTAGCAGCAGATGCTTTATTGTTTTATTTCTTTTGGGAGTTAGCTTTAATTCCAGTTTATTTTCTTTGTTCTATTTGGGGAGGCGAAAAAAGAATTGCTGTTACTTTTAAATTCTTCATTTATACTTTTATTGGATCTTTATTAATGTTGGTGGGTATTTTATTTGTGTATGCACATACTGCCGACCATTCATTTGCGCTACAGTCTTTTTATAATGTACAATTAACCGGCAAGCAACAAGCATATGTATTTGCATTATTCTTTATTGCTTTTGCTATTAAAATGCCCATATTTCCATTGCATACTTGGCAGCCAGATGCCTACGAACAAGCACCTACTGCTACAACCATGATATTAAGTGGCGTAATGGTTAAGATGGGTCTTTTTGCTGTAATCCGCTGGGTATTACCCATGGTTCCAGGTGCAGTAAAAGGGCATGCATTATTCGTAATAATTTTAAGTGTAATAGGTATGGTTTATGCATCCTTAATTGCCATTAAACAAGACGATATTAAAAGACTAATTGCCTATTCTTCTATTGCGCATATTGGTTTAATGTGTGCAGCCATCTTTACTCAAAATCAAATAGGATTAGAAGGGGTAATGATTCAAATGTTTAACCACGGTATTAATGTAATAGGACTATGGATTGTAGCCGATGTTATTGAACAACAATTAGGAACGCGCAAGTTTAGTGAACTAGGTGGGTTGGCGCAAAAAGCACCAACGCTAGCAATACTGTTAGTAGTAATGGCATTGGCTAATGTGGCTTTACCATTAACAAATGCTTTTGTAGGAGAGTTTTTACTATTCAATGGTTTGTTCCAATACAATATTTGGATTGCTGCAGTTGCAGGAATCAGCATTATTTTATCGGCAGTGTATACATTGAATATGATTCAGAAAATATTTTATGGCAACACCGTTGAAAAAACAAATAACGCAGTAGAAATTGATTTTAATGTACAAGTAGTATTAAGTGTTTTAGTAGTGATGGTATTGGTAATGGGTGTATATCCGCAACCAATGATTGACCTTACAAAAGACACCGTTAATGCAATTTTTGCGCACAGATAATTGAAAACAGGGCTTCTTACTAAAAGAAGTTTTTTAAGATAAGTACTTATGAATGCAATTATAGTTTCGGCTTTATTAGGAGTGGTGATGATGTTTAGCGGCATCTTCTTCAAAAATAAATCAATCATTAAGCATATTGCTGCTGGATGTTTATTGTTATTGTTAGGAGCCAACCTACTTCAACACTACGAAATTTTTATTATAAAAATTGACACCCATAATTTATTGCGTTTTGAAAAAATGGGTATTTTCTTTAATACTATTACAATTGTTGCAACACTAATTTATGTGTTGCTTAGCGGAAAAGATATTGAAAACACAGGCGTACATGTGGCAGAATATTTTGCACTATTGTTTTTCATACTATGCGGCGTAAGTATTCTAACATCTTTTAATGGATTGTTGATGTTGTTTTTAGGAATTGAAATCATGTCTATTCCATTGTATATTTTAACTGGAACCGACAAGCGCAATTTAAAAAGCAATGAAGCTGCTTTAAAATATTTTTTAATGGGATCTTTTTCAACAGGAATTATGTTGATGGGTATCACATTAATATATGGTGGTTCAGGAAACTTTCAAATAGGTCAAGCTGTTGTTTCAAGTGCAGCTGGAACAGTGCCTAATGCTTCTTTTTTAGAAGTAGCCGGATTGCTATTATTGTTTTCTGCAATGTGCTTTAAAGTTTCTGCGGCACCATTTCATTTTTGGACGCCTGATGTTTATGATGGTGCACCAAGTGTGTTCACTTCTTTCATGGCAACCATAGTTAAAGTGACGGGCTTTTATGCATTCATTCGTTTGTTTGAAAATCAGAATGAATTATTAGGGCCTACTTGGAAAATCATTTTATCCTTTGTAATTATTGCCACGCTATTAGTAGGAAATATTACAGCCGTTTTTCAACAAAGTGTAAAACGCATGCTAGCATATTCAAGCATAGCCCAAGCAGGCTTTATGCTGTTTGGATTGTATACTAGTAACGATTTAAGTAAAGAAGGCCTTCTATTGTATTCCGCTGCTTATTGCTTGGCTACAATTGGCATTTTTGCTGTGTTAATAAAAATGAAAGACTATACTTTAGATGGCTTTAACGGGTTAGCCAAAACCCAACCAGTATTGGCATTTACTGCTACTGTTTGTTTAATGTCATTAGCAGGTATACCATTAACTGCCGGATTTTTTGCCAAATACTATATGCTAGCAAGTGTTGTAAAAGCTGGCGGGTCTTTATGGATTGTAATTGTTGCAGTATTATTTGCTGCAGTTAGCGTCTATTATTATTTCAGGGTTATTCAGGCAATGTATTTTAAAGAAGGCGAAGCAGAAACCACTGAAATTACCCAAAGTTTTAAAGTAGGCTTGGTGTTTGTAGCAATTTTAATCGTACTTATTGGCGCCCTACCCTCTGTATTGCTCAATTATTTCTATTTTTAACCGCTCTTCATATTTATCAGGGCAGTTTCTTTCAAACGGGCAATCTCAATTACCTTTAATGCATTGAACGTATTAATTAGTATAACTGCATGACCATTTTCGATTCTTTTAATTTAGCTTGGCGCACGGTAAAAGGCAATAAACTCCGAACGAGTATTACTGTTGCCATTATTGCATTTGGTATCATGGCCTTAATTGGCATTGTTACAGCAATTGAAGCAATGAACCAAAGTTTAAAAGAGAGTTTTTCTTCGATGGGTGCGAACGCATTTAGTATTCGTTTTAAAGAATCCAATAATTTTTTTGGAGGTGGAGGAGATAGAAATAGGGGGCAATTTGCAAAAACCAAACGGGGCAAAAAAGAAAAAAAATCAAACTTAGGAAAATCAATTCGTAGAGAAGAAGCAGAAAATTTTAAAGCAAGTTTTAATTTTCCTGGTGCTATTGCATCTATGTATCGCCGCGGTCCTGGACAACAAGAAATTCATTACGGCATTAAAAAAACAAACCCTCAAATTTCTGTATGGGGTGGAGATGAAAACTATTTTTCTGTTACAGGTTATAATGTTGCTTTAGGAAGAAACTTAAATAACCTAGATATTCAAAGTGGAAGGAATGTTTGTATTTTAGGCAGTAATGTTGCCACTAAATTATTTGGAGAAAAACCAGAATCTTGTATTGACAAAATCATTAGAATAGGTAGCGTTCCTTATCGTGTAATTGGGTTATTAAAAGCCAAAGGTTCAAGTGCAATGTTACGCCAAGACGATGTGGTGGTTACATCTTACACCAACTTAAGAAGGTTTGCAAATAGTAGTCCGTCTTATTTAATTGGTATAATGGTTGGCAATGTAAAAGAAATAGATGTGGCAAGTGGTGAAGCTATTTCAGATTTTAGATCAGTTAGAAAATTACTTCCAATTGAAGAAGACAATTTTGTGGTTGAAAAAAGCGACAAATTTGCAGAGCTATTTATTGGCTTTTTAAGTAGCATTACAGCCTCTGCGGCGGCCATAGGATTAATTACCTTAATTGGTGCTGCAATAGGCCTTATGAATATCATGTTGGTAGCTGTTAATGAACGTACCAAAGAAGTAGGATTAATAAAAGCAATTGGCGGAAAAAGTAGAAATGTGCGTCAGCAATTTTTATTTGAAAGCATCATCATTAGTTTGCTAGGAGCCGCTTTTGGTATTTTTTTAGGTGTAATGGTAGGTAATTTATTCTCTTTGATTTTACATACTGGATTTGTAGTGCCTTGGGGATGGGTAGCCACAGGTATTATTATTTGTTCTGTAGTAGGGTTAGCTGCTGGTATATACCCTGCAATGAAAGCCGCAAGACTGAATCCTATTGAGGCTTTACGTTACGAGTAATGGTAAAAAAAGTCCTTTAATTGTTGGTTAATATAGTAACGAAAAGCTTCATCAGCAGTTTTTGACGTTATACGTTCAGCGTAATACTTATCTTATCTTTTTAAATTCCTTTAATTGTTGGTTGATATAGTAGCGGATATCTTCATCGGAAGTATTTTGTCTTAACCAATTATAAGTAGGTCTGCTTTGTTGTATAAAATCTCTTAATTGCTCGTCTTTAAAACTAGTTGTTTCTGTTACTAATTTTGCTGAATAACGATAGTTGATATATGCTTCACGTTCGTTAGACTCAAAGAAATCTAAAGCCCTTCTTTTGCTTTTTTCGTGTTTAGAAAATCGGTCAATACTAATGCCAATTCCTGCACCAGAATTTGCATTTGCAAATAGCGGCTTTTTATAAGAAACCATATCTTGTAACAAATCGTTTCTTCTTTCTAGGCTATCCATTTGGTAAGCACTCATTCCTTTTGCAGTTACCGTAACATTGCCTAAATCGTGTGACAGAGGAGAGGCGAATAATTCAATGGAATCTAACTGTACATAATTTCTATTAAACTGGATGGTATCGAAATGGTATCCCACAGCAGCAAATGCCAAGACTTCATTTTCTTTAATAATTATTTTAAAACGCCCATTGTTTCCGGTCATTACAGTTTGATGGCTATTGTTATTAGTAATGCTTGCAAGTACTACTGGCGCATGCGTTACACTATCACGTAGGTAGCCAATAATTGGTTTGTTTTTTTGCGCGTTTGTAGCAATACAAAATAATATACTAAATATTCCTAAGAGCCATTTCATAGTCAACTTATTTGTACAAAGGTATCAATTCAATTTGGTGTATTGGAGGAATAATAATTACGCATCAGGTATAATAACAAAAGAGGCTGTCTCATTTTATTGAGACAGCCTCTTGATAAAAAATCAAATCAAAAACTTATTTAGGATCCAATCCTTTTTTAATACGGTCAGCCACATCTTGAAGATGGTATCTACTCATCTTGTCTGTTGTGCCAGGAATTGCTGCATTGATTTCTGCTTGAAGTGCTTTTAATTCGCCTTTTGCTACAGAAATTACGTCGGTATTTTTTACGTTTACAGCTGGAGTGCCACCACCAAAACTCATGGTAATAATGCTTGGGCCAGTTGCAGGAGTAATTAAATCAATTAATTTTTCTGCATATGCTTTTTGTAAATTTCTTCTGTAACCATCAATTGGTTTTTTAGAATTCAATTCACTCCAAATGCCAGTATGCAAATCATTAAGATATTCAATAATTGAATAAGTGCTAGTTCCAAAACGGTTAGTTGCAGCCACCAATCTAAACAAGCGTTGTCCATCTAACAAACTAGTTAAAGTACCAGTTTGTGTAGACTGAATTGTTTCAAGTGAAGTTGGGTTAGCAATTTTATTCAAGATATTTTTATCTAATAACCAAGATGGTGTTTCAAATAATTGTTTGTGTAAGAAACTTACCGCTTCTTTTTGAATTGCCTTACTTGTTGGCTCATAAATATCACCAGCTTCTTCTACACTTTTAAAAGTTTCATTTACAGCACCAACATTTCTTGTAACGTGGCCCATGTAACGATTAAATTGGCTAATTACATTGGTATAGATATCTGATAAATTTTCGTATTTATCGCCTTCTTCTTTTGTCCAAGTAGGAAGTGCAGGTAATATGCGTTTTAGGTTTTTAATGCCATATTCGCTTGCTTTCATGCTGTTGTCTCCAAGATCTTCTGTTTGCGCACGCGCATCAACACTACGACCTTCGCCGCCAAACCACAAACGAGGATTTGCTGCTAATTTATCAATGATCCATTTGTTGTTTAGTTTTTGATCTTCTTCTGAATCTTTAATACCTGTGTATTTATAACCCCACTCAAGCGCCCATTTATCGTAGTCGCCAATTCTAGGGAATAAACCAGATTCATTAATATTATCTTCTGGTTGTGCAACATAGTTAAAACGAGCATAGTCCATGATAGAAGCAGTATGACCATTGGCTTCAACCCATGCTTTATTGCGTAGGTTTTCTACCGGAGTTTTACTACTGCTACCCATGTTATGGCGTAAACCAAGTGTATGGCCAACTTCGTGAGATGATACAAAACGAATCAATTGACCCATTAACTCATCATCAAATTTCATTTTTCTTGCTTTTGGATCTACCGCTGCAGTTTGAACCATATACCAATCGTGTACCAATTTCATTACATTATGGTACCAGTTAATATGGCTTTCTAAAATTTCACCAGAACGAGGATCATGCACCTGCGGTCCAGAAGCATTTTCAATATCAGAAGCTAAATAGCGAATAACAGAAAAACGTGCGTCTTCTAAACTCATAGTGCTATCATTCTCTGGCCATTCTTTACCAACAATTGCATTTTTAAATCCTGCTTTTTCAAACGCTTTTTGCCAGTCATTAACACCATCAATTAATGGTTTGTGCCATTGTTTTGGAGTTGCTGGATCTATATAATAAACGATTTGTTTAGCAGGTTCTACCAAAATACCTTGTTTGTATTTTTCTAAGTCTTCTGGTTTTGGTTCTAATTTCCAACGAACTGCAAATTCTTTGCGATCAACTTTTTGTTGGTCATCAGAAAACTGAACATATCTATCTGTAAAATAACCTACACGACGGTCAAATAAACGAGGCGTCATTGGTGTTTTAGGCATTAATAATAAAGAAGTATTCAATTCTATTGTTACAGCACCTGCACTTGCACCTGCTGGAGTGCCACCACCACCTGGCATTGGAGAAGGAGCACCGAAGCTACTGCCACCAGCACTAGCACTATATGTTTTTACTGTTCTAATTTCAGTATTGATAGGGAAAGTTTTTATACCCTGAACATAAGACCTATCAGCAGCTATCATTGTCAAATTAAATGCACGCTTATCATTAGCGTCCATACCTACTACTTGGTTATCACCTTTAAAGAAATCGGTAACATCAATAATAGTGCTTGTTGAATCTTTGCCAAATGCCTTGATATCGAATGCTGCAGCAATTGGATCTAAATAAGAGTTAGCAACTGCTTTAGAAATATTATTAGTAGAATCAGCGGCGCTAATTAAAGTAACTACACGTAAAAAAACATTGTTACTTGGTCCTTTTTCAAACTTAAGTGTTTGTTTATTAACTTCTCCACCACCATAAACGCCAGCACCACCAGGTACTTTTGTAAAACGTGTAATGGCAAAAATTTCGCGACCCATAATAGAGTCGGCAATTTCAAAGTAGAATTTGTCGTCTACTTTATGCACTGTAAACAAGCCTTTTTTTGTAACGGCCTTGTCTGTAATTACATCTTTATAAGGTTTTGGAGCTACTTTGGGAGCAGCGGCACCACCAAATCCACCCATGCCAGACATGCTAGCAGGCGGAGTTGCACCAGGTGTACCCGGATTAGGGGATTGAGGGCTACGTTGGGCAAAGCCTACTGCACTTGCCAAAAGAGCCAATGAGAAAAGGTAAATTTTCATAACTAGTTTTTGATTTTAATTATTTCTTAAAGATAGCGTTCAACTGATTTCAACAAAAATAAATTAACAACTCTTGTATAAGTGGTAAACTTCAGGCGGAAAGTATCGGTGAAATGGTCAAATTCTCCGCCAATTTGCATTTTTTATTATGATTAATGCTCGTTTAAAAAAAAAGAAAAAAAGATTCTATACAACCTGATAAGTTTTTCAATAAAATCCCTAATTTGTAGGCCCTTAACAAAAATGTATTGAACGATTTGTTTTTTTCAAAACATTTTTGTGTAGCATTGCTAAATAAATTTTTAATCAACTGTAATTTTTAAAAAACCAAAAATCAATTGAATCATGGCTGACATCAAACCAACTGCACCAGCGGCAGCAAAAACCGCAACTTCTGCTCAACCTAAAAAGAGCAGCAACTTGGTTGCAACTATCGCTCCTATTGCCTGTATCCTTTTCGGTTACATTTTATGGCGCTTCGTTATCGGTGCCGACAGTAATTTTACTACACCTGATGCTACTGGTGGTTTTTGGCCTAGTCACAAAGGACCAAAAGGAGCTTTGGCTAAAATGTATGAAGGTGGAATCATCGTTCCAATTTTGATTGGTGCGTTATTAATTGTTATCTCTTTCTGTATTGAAAGAATGTTAACTATCACTAAAGCAAGTGGAACTGGCAATATTGCTGAGTTTGTACGTTCTGTACAATTCCATTTAGCAAACAAAGATGTTGATAAAGCATTGGCTGCTTGCGACAAGCAAAAAGGATCTGTTGGAAATGTAATGAAAGCAGGTTTAAAGAAATACAAAGAAATGATCACTAATACCGAATTAGGTACTGATCAAAAAGTATTGAATATTCAAAAAGAGGTAGAAGAAGCAACTGCTTTGGAATTACCTATGTTAGAAAAAAACTTAGTATTCTTATCAACTATCGCATCAGTTGCAACCCTTATGGGATTGTTAGGTACGGTAATGGGTATGATTCGTTCTTTCTCTAAATTAGGTGACGAAGGTGGTGGAGAAGCTGCTCGTGAATTATCTCAAGGTATCTCTGAGGCATTGTACAACACTGCTTTAGGTATTGGTACTTCTGCAGTAGCTATCATTATGTACAACGTATTCACTACACGTATTGATGGTATCACTTACGGTATTGACGAATCTGGTTTCACATTAACTCAAAGCTTTGCAGCTAACTATAAATAATCGTTGATTATTTATGGAATCTGTAATGATTTGTATCTTATTAGTGAAACAATTAAATAAATAACAATGGGTAGAGCCAAATTACCACGGAAGAGTACCAACATCGATATGACGGCGATGTGCGATGTGGCGTTCCTTTTGTTGTCGTTTTTCATTTTGACAACAAAGTTCAAGCCAGCTGAAGCCATTGCGGTAACTACACCTTCTTCTGTAGCAGCAAAAGTTGCTGAAACAAAAGACGTAGTGTTAATTACCATTGATAAAGATGGTAAGGTATTTCTCTCTATGGACGATGAGTCTAAAAAAGAAGTCATCGCTAATACATTGAATACCACTAAGAACTTGAATTTAAATGTACAAGCATTTAAAAAAGCAGGATTCTTTGGTGCACCATTCAGTGGGCTATCTGCTTTCCTTGCAATTCCTGAAGAAGCTAGAAAAGGTAATTCCTTACCAGGTATTCCTAGTTTAGATTCTACACATAATGAAATTAAAGAATGGATGTCGTTGGTATTATCTGCATACGCAGGTCAAAAAGCAAATATTCAGCTGAAAGGCGATAATGCTTCTAAATATCCAGCATTTAAAAGTGTTATTGACGCTTTTAAAAAGAACGATATTCTTAAGTTTCAAATGATTACCAATCCAGAAAGCGTTCCAACTGGTACAGATTTATGGAAACTTGGTATGAAGGGTGAGAAAAGAGCAGAATAGTAGTAATAGAAAATAACATTATTCACAAAAATAAATTCTTCCGACATGGCAGAAATGGATACCTCGAGTGGGGGTGGTCATAAAAAAGGGCCTGGGGTCAAGAAAAGTAAAAAGCTATCAACTCGTGTAGATCTTACCCCAATGGTGGATCTAGGGTTCTTGCTTATTACCTTCTTTATCTTCACCACCACCATGAGTCAGCCAACGGCTATGAAGCTGTATCTTCCAAAAGATGCAGATAAGCCAGAGGATCAGAACAAGGCCAAACAATCGGGTGTAATTACCATCCTTTTAGGAAAAGACGACAACGTTTTCTACTACGAGGGAATTTTGGATAATACCGCGTCTAACTTTAAGTCTTCTACATTTAAAGAAATTCGCAACGTTTTGTTAGATAAAAAATCACGTACTCCAGAAAAGGATTTAGTAGTAGTACTAAAACCATCTGAAGAATGTACCTACAAAAACGTAGTGGATATTTTAGACGAGATGGCAATTAATGTATTGAAAAGATATGCATTAGTTGATATTACCAAAGATGAAACCCAATTGGTTAAACTCTCTGAAGCAGCAAATGCCGCGGCACCTGCAAAATAATTAAGTGGAATTTTCCGAAAGGAATTTTACAAATAAAGACACTGAAATCATGGATGTAAGCAAAATTTTATCTGCCGATATCCTCGATATTATCTTCGAGGGCAGAAATAAAGAATACGGGGCATACGATCTACGTAAAACTTATCACAAGCGGATTACAGCTGCATTGATAGGGATGATTGTAATATGTACGCTCTTGGTAATTGGTTCGGTGATAGCAAATTCAGCAGGCAAAAAGAAAGTTGAACAAGTTGTTCAAGATGTAAATCTCGAAGCAATGAAGCAAGAAGAAAAAAAGCCTGAGCCGCCACCACCGCCGCCGCCGCCAAAACAAGAACCACCAAAAGTGGAAATTACCAAATTCACTCCTCCAAAAATTGTGAAGGATGAAGAGGTAAAAGAAAAAGATGAAATTAAAGAAGTTGAAAAACTGGAAGACACTAAAATTGGTACAGTAAACCAAGAAGGAACAAAGGACGAAGGTATCGTTGCTCCTCCTGTTGAAACTGGTACTGGTAAAGTGGAAGCACCAAAACAAGAAGAAGACTACGATAAAGTATTTACCGTAGTTCAAATTCCTGCTGAGTTCCCTGGAGGTTTGCCCGCTTGGACAAAATACCTTGAGCGTAACTTAAACAGAGATTTGCCTGTAAACAATGGAGCGCCTCCAGGAAAATACACAGTGGTTGTTTCTTTTATAGTTGACAAGAACGGTGCTATTAGTGAAGTACAAGCCGAGAATGATCCTGGCTATGGTACCAAAGAAGAAGCTGTTCGTGTTATTAAAAAAGGACCATCATGGAAAGCAGCTGTTCAAAACGGTAGAAACGTAATCTATCGCCACAAACAAAGCATTACTTTCCAAGTATCTGAAGAATAATTACTTCTAAATAGATTTAAAAGCCCGTTCCGAATTCTCGGGGCGGGCTTTTTTATTCGCCACCAATGTTAGCAGTACTTGTATTATTTTTGCCACAAATAAAAAATGATGTCTGAAAAGTTGATGGGATGGGATGATACCATAGTAGCACTTGCTACACCTCCAGGAATTGGGGCTATTGGTGTTATTCGGGTAAGTGGCAAACAAACTTTTTTAGTAATCAATCAATTGTTTCCTTCAAAAAATTTGTCGGATCAAGCATCTCATACAGTACATGTAGGCTTATTAAAATTTCAAAACGAAATATTAGACGAAGTGGTGTTGGCTTTATTTAAAGGACCAAAATCATATACCGGAGAAGACACCATTGAAATTAGTTGTCATGGATCTCAATTTATTATTGAAAAAATAATTCAAGCAATAAATAGTTTGGGCGTTAGAATTGCAAAGCCTGGCGAGTTTACCCAACGAGCGTTCTTAAACGGCAAACTAGATTTAGCACAAGCAGAATCAGTTGCCGATTTAATAGCAAGTAATACCGAAGCAAGCAGGAGAACAGCATTACACAATATGCGTGGTGGTTTTTCGAGTGATTTACATTTATTGCGCGAAGAGTTAATTAAGTTTTCGGCACTTATTGAATTGGAATTAGATTTTTCGCAAGAGGATGTAGCATTTGCCGATAGAGACCAATTGGTTCGATTAATAACCACCTTACAAAAATCAACCGAACAATTATTGCATTCCTTTCAATTAGGCAATGCCATTAAAAACGGCGTACAGGTGGCAATAATTGGCAAACCCAATGCTGGCAAGTCTACTTTGTTAAATACTTTATTAAACGAAAACAGGGCCATTGTAAGCGAAATAGCAGGCACTACGCGTGATACTGTTGAAGAAGTATTAAATATTGATGGCGTTTTATTTCGATTAATTGATACAGCCGGTATTCGCGAACATAGTAAAGATGTAATTGAAACCATTGGCATTGAAAAGAGTTTAGAGAAAATGCGTGCAGCAAATTTGGTATTGTATTTATTTGATGTAAACGAAATTGCACCTACTGATTTGCAAACTGTTGTTGATGGATTTGAAAAAGAGCAAATTCATTATTTATTAATAGGCAATAAAGTAGATGGAGTAGAAACATTGGCAAAAAATAAATTCTCGGCATTCAAAAATTGCATTTTTATTTCTGCCAAAGAAAATTATCAAATCAACGAATTAAAATCTGCTATAGTTGCTGCCGCAATTAATGGAGACATACATGTAGAATCTACCATTGTAACCAATGCAAGGCATTACGATGCATTGAAACAATTGAACCAAGCGCTAACCGATGTGTCACAAGGCTTAGCTGATTTTGTTACTGGCGATTTATTGGCATTAGATATTAGACAATGTTTGCATTATTTGGGCCTAATTACCGGAGAAATTACCAACGAAGATCAATTAGATTTTATTTTTTCGAAGTTTTGTATCGGAAAGTAATTTACTTTCTTTTGTTTGTTAAGTGCCTGTTTTTGTTAAGTTTCAGTACACTTTTCTTTAAAACTTTTTAACGTACTACATTTTTAGTAACTCTTTGCTTTTGTTTTCCTATATTTGCCAATATTTGTCAAGACAATATTATTATAATGGCAACACAGTTTGGTGAACGAATAAGAGAACTAAGAACGAAGCAAAATATGTTGCTGCGGCAGCTTGCTTCTCTGTTAGATGTGGACACTTCTATTATTAGCAAAGTAGAACGTGGCGATAGGCAATTAAAGAAAGAGCAAATACCATTGTTAGCCCAAATACTAAAAGCCGATGTAGAAGAACTGCAAACCCTGTGGCTTGCCGACCAGATTTATGCTGTTGTCAAAGATGAAAAATTTGCCAATGAAGCTATGCAAGTAGCAGACAAAAAAATAAACTTTAAGAAGAATAAGAAATAGTGAAAATAAACTCAGACATAAATGTTTTAGGCAGTCTGCCTGATTGGAACTTAATTCAAGTTTTCCTTTCAGAAGATATGATTTCCATCAAAGAAAAAGGTGGGATACATACCTATACCGCTATTAAAACGGATAAGTCTGTTATGCGATTTGAAAAAGCCATTAAGGCTACTTTTTTAAGTTTTAAAAATTCCAATTCAGAATCTATTTTTCTTTCTGTAATAAAGGCAAATGCAATTTCAAACGAAGTGCTTTTTCTAGGACGAGTCATACCAAATAATCGGACATTTGTTTGACAATAATAATACGAATATTTAGAGATTTTCATGATGAAATAAAGAATGATTTAGAGGTTGAAAAAATGGTATTTTAAAATGTAAGATTTTTAAGAACG
>CAIKZP010000118.1 GCA_903831935.1 uncultured Bacteroidota bacterium
AATGGCAATGGGTGGCGCTGCAACAGCAATTGTGCTTTTTGCCTTCTTTTATGGCGCCTCAATTGGTGCAGCCATTAGTATTGCATTACTCTTAACAGGTATTGTTTGCACCAGCCGTTTATTGGTTAGCGATCATACAAATAAAGAAATTTATACTGGATTATTCGTTGGCATCATAAGCCAAGTTTTGGCTTATTGGTTTGCTTTGTAATTACTTAACTAATTTCTTTTGGAATTTTTGGGTTTCCAAATTCATTTATATAAATCCGAATTAATAATATCAGTAAAGAAATTAAAATTGGTCCAAAAATTAAACCAATAAATCCAAATAAATTTATTCCAATTAGTACACCAAATATGGTAATTAAAGGATGAACGTCTCCTAGTTTACGTTGTAATAGAAATCGAAAAACATTATCGGAAGATCCTATAAATAAAATTCCATAAATAATTAATAGAAGTCCTTTGGTGTTTTCTCCTTGAACAAATAATAAAATACTGATAGGAAAATACGCTAGTCCAGAACCAAACATTGGAATCATTGCGCAAATACAGGTAAATACAAACCAAAACCAGAGGTCATTAACACCTAAAGCCCAGTATCCAAATACAGCAACCAATCCTTGTACAAGTGCCGTTAAAGGGATGCCAATAGCGTTTGATATAACCAACTTATTTAATTCAGTTCCAATTAAGGTTACATTCTCATCTTTTAATGGAATATTTTTTTGCAACCAAGTTTCCATTTCTCTGCTATTTACCAGCATAAAATATAAAATCAAATAAAGCAGAATGGTTGTAGTAATAGAATTAACTGTAGCCCCTAATACATTGGGAATAAAACTAGCTACACTGCTATTTATTTTTTGAAGATTTGCTTCTGTAATAAATTCAATTTTAAAATAGGCTTCTTGCGTTCTTATAAATGTTTGAAATGATTGTACTATTTGATTTACATGTGCTATTGCATAATTCACCTTACTAGATAACACCATAATACAGCCGCCAATTGGCAATAATATTATAAGAAAAGATAAAATTAATAGTAGCACTGCTGCTGAATTTGGTTTCCATTTTCTTTGATAAACCAAGTAAAGCATTCTACTGCGCATTAATATATAAAAGGTAGTAGCGCCCAAAAGTGCAGGTAAGAAGGAAGCCAACTGCATGAATAGGAAAATGATTAAAAAAATAAGCAAAGCATAAAAACTTACTTGACGAATATGTTGGTTGTTCAAGTGGCTCATACTAGCAAGTTAAGAAATAGAATAGCCATTTAAAAATAATACTATTTAACAGTAGCGTTAGCCTTCACTTAAAACCAAGAAATATCCGTTTCTTTGCGCAGAATTGATTGTTTATGTGGTATCAACTAGGAAAATTTATACTGAAAAATAGAGTAGGAGCATTGGTGCTTCTATTGGTTTTAACATGTGTCATGGGTTATTATGCCATTCAAGTTAAGCTAAGCTATGATTTTACTCGTGCGGTTCCTGTAGACAATCCAAAAATGCTAGACTACCAAGCCTTTCTTAAAAAGTTTGGGGCCGATGGAAATACAATGGTTATTGGTGTTCAAACTGACCAATATTTTAAAAAAGATTTTTTTAATGGAGTAGCAACACTAGGGCAAGAACTAAAGAAAATACCAGGTGTAATTGGTATTTTAAGTATTCCAGAAGTTGTAACACTTGCCATAGATTCCAGTACACAAAAATTTGGCCCGCTTAAAGTATTCCATTATCCATATACCAATCAGCAATTATTAGATACGGCTAAATCTGTTTTTGAGTCTTTACGTTTTTATCAAACAATTTTATACAACCCAAAAACCAATGCTTATTTAATGGGTGTAAGCGTTAATAAAGACACTATTAATTCAAAAAGTCGCACCCGTTTAATTAATGATATTTCTGCTACTGTTTCGGCATTTGAAAAGTCAAGCAACACCACTGTTCATTTAAGTGGCATGCCATATATAAGAACAGTAATGGCTAATAGAATTAAATCTGAATTGAATTTATTTTTATTAGCATCACTAGTACTTTCGGCACTTACACTATTCTTATTTTTTCGTTCAATAAGCGCTACAATTATGAGCTTGCTCGTAGTAGGTATGGGTGTGATTTGGAGTTTTGGAACCATCGTTTTGTTTGGTTATAAAATCACACTGCTAACTGCATTGATTCCAATTTTAGTGGTGGTTATTGGGGTTCCCAATTGTATTTACTTCTTAAATAAATACCATACTACTTATAAAGAATTGCCCGATAAAGAAAAGGCATTGGTAAACATGGTAGGTAGAATGGGTATCGTTACACTGTTCTGTAATATAGCTGCTGCCATTGGGTTTGCTGTATTTGCATTTACCAAAAGTCCTTTGTTACAAGAGTTTGGAATAGTTGCAGGAATAAATATTATGGCGTTATTTTTTATTTCGTTGTTGTTTATTCCATCGGTATTAAGTTATTTACCTGCACCAAAACCAAAACATACCAAATACCTCGACAATCCATTGTTAGAAAAATTATTGGTTAAAATAGAACGTTGGACTTTTCACCATGCAAAATGGGTTTATGGAATTACGGCCATTATAACCATCATTGCAATTATTGGAATTTTCAGAATTAAAAGCGAAGGGTTTATTGTAGATGATCTTCCTAAAAAAGATAAATTATATACTGATTTAAAATGGTTTGAAACACAGTTTCAAGGTTTAATGCCTTTAGAGATTTTGGTGGATGCAAAAAAATCTAGGGCTGCCCTTAAAATGGAAACCATGCTAGATGTTGAGGAACTGAGTAATTACATTGCAACTAAACCAGAAGCGGCGCGTCCTTTAAGTATTGTTGAAGCATTAAAATTTGCCAACCAAGGATTTTATTATGGAGATACCGCTAGTTATGTATTGCCTCTAGAAATACCTGCTTCACTTTCTGCTGCACTTCGATCTAAAGAAAAAGGCAAATCAGATTTCATGAAGCTGATTGGTCAGTTTTTAGATTCCAACCAACAGTCTACCCGAATTAGTGTGAATATGAAAGATATTGGTAGTGTAAAGCTTCCAATTCTTATAGAAGACCTGCAAAAAAAATCGGCACAAATTTTCGATAGCACTAAATACAATGTGCTTTTTACAGGAAGTACCATTACCTTTTTAGAGGGCACATCCTTTATTATTAGAGGGCTAAAAGAAAGTATTTTTTGGGCATTTCTATTGATAACACTTTGCATGCTGTATTTATTTAAATCATTCAGAATACTACTGTGCTCACTTATTCCAAACCTTGTACCATTAATTGTTACTGCTGGAGTGATGGGTTGGGTAGGCATTGCGCTAAAACCTTCTACCGTATTGGTCTTTAGTGTGGCCTTGGGTATAGCAATTGATGTGACAATTAGGTTTTTAATTAACTATAAGCAAGAATTACCCCATTTTAACAACCAAGTAGCACCAACTTTAGTGCAAACAATTAGGCATACAGGAATTAGTATCATTTATACTTCACTGGTATTAATTGCTGGCTTTATCATTTTTTGTTGGAGTGATTTTGGCGGAACCAATGCTTTGGGATGGCTCACCTCACTTACATTAGTGGTAGGCACCCTTACCAATTTGGTGTTATTGCCTGTGTTAATTATAACTACTTCGGCCAAACAAAAGGGCTAAGAATCAACTGTTTTAACCAGATTTTATTCCTAAAACTTTAGGTCGAATAACGAATTATTCTATATATTCGCTACCTGCTTTAACATTTTTGCCTTTAGATTGATTGATTTGCTATGCCATGGCGAAAGTATTTATATATTGAAATTGGCTATATTAATTATTTAATTAATATATAAAACGTTTAATTATAAATTCATTTTAATAAGTTCTACATAAATAGTAGTTTTTTTTAAAAATCGCCAACCAAATTAAACTATCTATTGCAACCTGTGTTATGCTATTGTTAATTAACTTTAAGCTCTAGAAATTTTAAATTTAAAAACCAAACTATGAGAAAATTCGTCACATTCCTTTTGTGCACTGTACTAGCCATAACGCAATTGGCAGCACAAACACGCACCTTAAAAGGTAAAGTTACAGACGCCAAAAACAATCCAGTTGCAAATGCATCTGTTGTTGTAAAAGGCAATGCTGCAGGCGCTACAACAGATGCTGCAGGTAACTTTTCAATTTCAGTACCTAGTACAGCAAAAACCTTGGTTATTACTTCATTAAACTTTGCTAGTCAAGAAATTGCTATTGGTAATAAAACCAGTTTTGCTGTTTCTTTAGTATCTACAGCCTTAGACTTACAAGAAGTGGTGGTTGTTGGATATGGTACAAAAAAGAAATCTGATTTAACAGGTTCTATTTCAACCATTAAAGGTTCTGAAGTTGAAAACGTTCCTTTTTCTTCAGTTGATAAAGCCTTACAAGGTAAAGTTGCTGGTTTACAATCAGTAGCTGCTTCAGGTCAACCTGGTGCTTCTCAAAATATTGTTATTCGTGGTATCAGTTCTATTAATGGTAGCAGTAACCCACTTTGGGTAATTGATGGTATACCAGTTAATACAGGTGATGCATCTCGTTTACAAACAACTGCTAACTTATTAAGTACCCTTAACCCTAATGATATAGAAAGTATTTCTGTATTAAAAGATGCAGCTTCTCAGTCTATCTATGGTAGCCGTGCTGCTAATGGTGTAATTGTGGTGACTACTAAAAAAGGTAAAGCAGGAAAAACCAAATTCAAGTTCGACACAGAAATGGGTCAAAGTGAAGTGGCTTACCAAAATTCAAAATACAGACCTTTAACTGCACAACAATATATAGACATCACTCGTGAAGGTTTATTAAACTTCCCATACTCTCAAGCAACAACTGATGCTCAGTTAACTAGTTTAGGTAATGGTAGTGGTGTTGATTTCAGCTGGTTAGACAATGTAACTAGAAAAGGTACACAACAACAATACAATTTAAGTGCAGAAGGTGGAAATGATAAAACAACTTTCTACTTATCTGGCGGTCAATTTATTCAAGAAGGTACTACCATCAATTCTAAATTAACTAGAACCAATGGCAATATCCGTATCACCAATAAGGCTACAGACAAATTAACCTTAGGGTTTAACTTAAATGGTGGTGTAGTAAATCAACGTGCGCCTTTAGCTGGTGGTGCTTTTGGTAATCCAGTATTGTCTTCTTTCTTTATTCTTCCTACCCGTTCTGCTTATAATACTGATGGTACTTACAATTTCACCAACTTAGGTGGATTGCATAATACGATTGCATTAACAGATATGGATAAAAGATATTTAAGAGAAATTAGTTTACGCGGTAGCTTTAATGCCGAGTACAAAATTTTTGATAACTTAAAATTCAAAACAAACTACGGAGTTGATTACAACTCATTAGAAGAAGACCAGTACAATAACCCATTACATGGTGATGGTGCTGCTTCAAATGGTAGAGCGTTCTCTTACTATACCCGTTATTTCAACTGGGTTTGGACTAATACTTTAGACTTACAACAAAATATCACACGTGGTGGAGATTTATCTTTCAATGCACAAATAGGATATGAAGCACAAAAATCTGCTGCTTATTTCTCTTCATTGCAAGCACAACAATTTCCTCCAACAATTGCTTTAACATATCCAGCTTCTGGTGCTAGCCCTACAACTGCATCAGCAACTATTTCTGAGTTCTCTTTTGCTTCTCAGTTTGCATCAGGTGCAATTAATTACAAGAATCGTTATGTAGTGTCTGGAAGTTTCCGTAGAGATGGATCTTCTAAATTCAGTGCAAACAATAAATTCGGTAATTTCTATTCTGTAGGTGCAACATGGAATGTAGAGAAAGAAAAATTCATGGAAAATGTACGTTTCATCACTCAGTTAAAACTACGTTCTTCTTATGGTGTGAACGGTAGTAATACTGCTATTGGTAACTACGATTCTCCACCATTATATAGCTTTGGTAGTAACTATAATCAATTGCCAGGAAGTGCTCCAGCAAACGTAGGAGATCCTAATTTAACTTGGGAATTAAACAAGCCTTTCAACGTTGGTATTGATGTAAGTATATTAAAAAACAGAATCAGTTTTACTGCAGAGTACTACAATAGAACTTCTGAAAGTTTATTATTATCTGTTCCACTTTCTCGTACTTCAGGATTTGCTTCTGCAACCAGAAATATTGGAACAATGGAAAACAAAGGGATAGAGTTTGCTATAAATATTGTACCAGTTCAAACTAAAAACTTGCGTTGGGATATTGATTTCAACTTTGCCAATAACAAAAACAAAATCTTAACCTTACCTGGTGGTCTTGATATCTTAAATGGTTCATTCATTTTAAGAGAAGGCGTTGCAATCAACACTTTCTATTTGAGAGACTGGTATGGTGTTGATGCTACAAACGGAGATCCACTTTGGTACAAAGACAATACGCATAATTCTGCTGCAACAACCAATATTTATCCTGGTGTTGATGCAAGGGTATTGGCTGGATCTGCTCAACCAAAATATTTTGGATCATTAACCAATAGCATTACTTTCAAAGGATTTACAGTAAGCGCTCAGTTCTATTATAACTACGGTAACGTTGTTTATGACAGTTGGGGATCTTATTATTTAGGTTCTGGTTTTGGTGCAACTTATAATAAAGTAGCTCGTCAACTTGATCGTTGGCAGAAAGCTGGTGATGTTACAGATATTCCTAAATATGTGTACGGTGGAAATAAAAACTTTTCAAATTCATCAACATTCTATTTAAACCAAGGAGACTTTGTTAGACTTCGCGAATTTCAACTTGGCTATAACTTGCCTAAAAGCTTGTTAGCAAAAGCCAATATTTCGAATGTAAATTTCTACGTACGTGGTACCAATTTATTTACATGGGTTAAAGATAAAAACATGCCATTCGATCCTGAACAAGGAACTGGTAGTGCAACTAACCTGAATGTATTCATTCCTAAAACTGTTACAGTAGGTTTAAACATAGCATTCTAATAAAGGCTAATAAATTATTTCAATTATGAGAAGAATATTAAAATTTAATTTGTTACTGATAATAGTGTTATTGGTAACTTTTACATCATGTAAAAAGTCGTTTATCGAAATAAATTCACCAACCTCTTTGGTTCCAGATGTGGCGTTGGGAACTGAAGCCGATTTATTGGTGGCTTTACGTGGTGCTTATGCAGGTTTGAGAGGTGTTGATTTCTATGGTAGAACTCTTCCTGTTTTGGGAGATTTGATGGCAGATAATGCTTACCAATCAACCTTAAATACCAACCGTTATACATTTTATAATAACTATAGTAATACAATCGGCGCAACAGCTGCAGATGCTAATGCTGCTGGTATGTGGGCAACTGCTTATACTACTATTTTGCGTGCAAACAATATCATCAATTCTACTGTACCTACAACTGTAAACGTTAGTCAGTATAAAGGTGAAGCATATGCCATTCGTGCATTGTGTTATTTTGCTTTGGTTCGCCATTTTGCAAAACCTTATGCAGAAGATCCTGCTGCACTTGGTGTTCCAATTATTACTAAATACAATCCCGATTTAAAGCCTGCACGCAACAAGGTTTCTGAAGTGTATACTTTAATGATTGATGACTTAAATAATGCTTATACCTTAATGACCAAATTTACCAACTCATCGCAGTTTAGTAAATATGCGGCTAAAGGTTTACAAGCAAAAGTGTATCAAAACATGGGTGATAAAACAAATGCAAAAACTGCAGCCCTTGATGTAATTAATAACAGTGGATTCACAGCTTTAACTGCTGCTGCTCATGCTGCTTATTGGACTTCTATTACTTTTAGAACTGATAAAGTAGAAACTTTATTTGAAGTTTCTTCTGATGCTGTTGCTAACTTGGCTTTCGACGAATTATCTTATTTGTACAGCCAATCAGGTAACTACGGAGATTTACTTTGCTCTGATGCGCTTTATGCATTATTTGCTGCTGCCGATGTTAGAAAAGCATTGTATGCAACCGGTACTCGTGCAGGATTGCCATCGGTATTTGTAAATAAATACCCAGCTATTTCTGGAGATCCTAGTGATACTAAAGTTTTACGTTTTAGTGAAATGTATTTGATAGCTGCTGAGTCTTCATTGCCTACCAATGAAGTTGATGCACTTACCTATGTAAACTTGCTTACCAGCAAAAGAGGTGCAAACCCAATTGTTTCAACAGGTACAGCATTGTTTGAAGACATTATTACTGAAAGAAGAAAAGAATTGGCTTTTGAAGGAGATCGTTTCCATGATCTTCAACGTTTAAAGCGTGATATTGCACGTAGTGCTAACTACCCTGCAGCAGCGCAAGCTATTCCTTACACTGTTACAAGAAGGTTGTTGCCAATTCCACAAGTTGAAATTGATGCAAACCCTGCTATCAAACCACAACAAAATGCTGGTTATTAATATTTTTTAATATTAAGCCACTATATATTTTAAGAGGCCGTATCAATCATTGATACGGCCTCTTAGTTTTTTAAAATGCCTTATGCTGAAATAGGTTGGAACAAAACAAAATTCACATAATGAATAAAGGTCAAATCATATTACTAATTGTACATTAGCTAATAGATTCTTTTATTTCTAATGAGCTTATCGAATTTGGATAGGTGTATTCTATATAATACAAAAGGATGCGCATTATGATTACCTTTTGGTTTAAGTAAAATTGTTTTATAAAAACTGTTGCAGTGAATTAAAAACAACCTTAATTTTAGGAAGCTTCTTTTTTTTAAAAATTTATTATGGTAAAGGCATTCATACTAGGCGGAATTTTATTGCTAAGTTCAACATTGTTGGAGGCTCAAAATGTAATGAGTTTACAAGATCCAGTATCTACAAAAAACTTTAATTCAGAAAAATATTCTGGCATTAGAGGAACTCCTTTTTTAATGGACAAATGGATTAAAGGAACTGTTACTACCCCTGTTGGAGTGTACCAAAATTTAGAATTAAAATTGAATGTCTATGATAATATTATCGTGTATAATAAACAAGACGAGCCTTTTGAATTAACAGACAAAATCATCAACTTCACTTTGATGGTTAAAGAATCTGACCCAAGTACCTGGCTTGTATTTAGAAAGGATTTAACTGGTACCGATTTAAGCAAAAATCAATATGTACAAGTATTGTATGAAGGGAAAGTTGGCTTATACAAACAGCCTACCAAACAGTTAGCAGAAATCAGTGAAATTAATGCTGGGATTGTAAAAACATTTTCAAGCAACTCAAAATATTATTTGCTAATAAATAATGTTGCCCAATTTGTTCGACTAAATAAAACCGAATTACTAGATGCTTTAAAAGATAAAAAAGACCAATTGCAATTGTTTGTTGCAGATAAAAAACTCAGTTTTAAAAAAGAAACCGATGCTATAGATTTATTGAAATATTATAACACACTTCAATAAATCTACAACAACAAGTTTTATTTATTTTAATACCTCAGCCAATTTCTTATCAAGTTCAGCCCCTCTTAATCCACTTGCAATAATTTTACCTTGTGGATCAATTAGTACATTAAAAGGTATTCCATCAAATTGGTAAATGCCAACAATGGTGCTTTGCCATTTTTTTAAGTCACTAATTTGGGTCCAACTTAGTTGATCGTCTTTAATTGCTTTTTCCCAATTGGCTTTATCGTCATCTAATGAAACGCCTAAAATAGTAAAGTTTTTATCTTTAAATTTTTGGTAAGCAACCAATACATTTGGATTTTCTTGACGACAAGGGCCACACCAGCTTGCCCAAAAATCAACCAATACATATTTGCCTTTAAAACTACTTAAGCTAACTAGTTTGCCATTTACATCTGGCATGCTAATTTCTGGTGCTTGTTGGTTTAATAAAGGGTAGGTAGTAGGTGTTGCTGAATTTGCTGCTTGCGTAGTTAATAAGGCTTTTAGTTTTGCTAGTCCACTATGTTCTTTAAAGTTATCGGCTGCGGCAAGTGCCAATGCTTTCAATTCCTCGGTTTTCATGGTTCTTGAAGCCAATCCTATGGCATAATACCTAACAGCCGGACTATTTGAATGATTGATAAAATCAGTAACAAATTTATTTAGGCTTTTAACCCTTTCGTCTCTTTGTAAACGAAGTACTGTTAAGGCGCTATCAGATGCATTTTGTTTTTGTAAACTATCAATCATGGTGAAGGTGTCGTACAAAACAGAATCTTTTGTATGATAGGCTTCCATTAATTCATGCAATGCAGTTGTAGCAGGCGATCCCTCTACTTCGTATTGTCTAAAATGAAGCATATCTATTTTTAAGCGAATGCTTTTACTGTCATTCACTATTAATATAGCTGGTCCTTTTTCGAGTTGTAATCGATACAAACTTTCTTCTTTACCCAAAGTGCGTAACTCAAATGTTCCGGACATTTTTAAGCTAGCAGAATCAAGTGTAATTGGTTGCTCACCAGCAAAAGGAATTTCTTGTAATGATATTAATTGCTCTGGCGCGTTAGTTATTTTTCCACTTACCACAAATGCGCCATACTTTTTTTCTTGACAAGAAAATAAAGCAACAACCAATAAACTGCTTAAAATGATATTTTTCATACGAAGGTTTAACTTGTAAAATTGAAATATATAAATCTAATGATTCAAAAACAAAGACATGCTATTTTTGCAAGGCTTCTTCTAATAATTGCGTTACTAATTTTGGGTCTGCTTTTCCGCCACTCAACTTTTTTACTTCTCCCACAAATAATCCTATCAAACCTTTTTTGCCTTTTTTGTATTCCGCTACTTTGTCTGGCATTTTTGCAATGACTGCTTCAATCCATTTGCTTAATTCATTGCCATCACTCACTTGTAACAAGTTCATACTTTCTGCAATAGATAATGCCGATAAATTATTGGATGTAATTAGTGCAGGTAAAATTTTTGAAGATGCAATTGAAAAATTAATTGTCCCTTCGTCTACTAGTGTAATTAATTCTGCTAGTTTAATTCCTTCAAGGGTTAATTGATGCAATGATATATGGTGTTCGTGTAAGTATTGTTTAATTGGGCCAAGTATCCAGTTTGCTACTGCTTTGTAGTTCTGCGTATGAGCAATAACTGATTCGAAATATAAAGCAGTTGCTTGTTCGTCGCAAAGCTGGTGTGCATCGTATTCACTTAATCCTAATAGAACAAATTTTTCCATTAAGGCATTGGGCAATACGGGTAATTGATTTTGAATATTTTGAATAAAACTATCCGTTAAATGAAAAGGTGCTAAATCTGGATCTGGAAAATAGCGATAATCATTTGCTTCTTCTTTATCGCGAATAGCAAATGTTGTATCGTTCGATGCATTAAAACTGCGTGTTTGTTGTTGAACTTTTTCGCCCTTATCTAAAATGGAAGCCAATCGTTCTATTTCAAACTCAATGGCTTTTTTTACGTTACGAATACTGTTTAGGTTTTTCACTTCAACACGGGTTCCTAATTTGGTTGCACCTTTTAATTTTAGTGAAATATTTGCATCGCATCTTAAACTTCCTTCCTCCATATTTCCATCACAAATACCTAACCATCTAACAAGCTTTCTAATTTCAGTTACGTATTGCCAAGCTTCATCGGCCGAAAAAATATCGGGCTCAGTTACTATTTCAATTAAGGGTGTACCAGCTCTATTTAAATCGATACAGGTGAATGTTGGATCTAGGTCGTGAATACTTTTACCTGCATCTTCTTCTAAATGAATCCGATTAAGTTGTACATATCTATAGGTTCCATCTGCCGTTTTAATACGAACCTTCCCACCCTTACAAATAGGGGTAGTATGTTGCGATATTTGGTATCCTTTTGGTAAATCGGGGTAGAAATAGTTTTTACGCGCAAAATAGTTGTCTTTTTCTATTTCACAAGCACAAGCCAAGCCCATTTTAATGGCATAGTCAACTGCTTTTTTATTGGTTTTAGGAAGTGTGCCAGGATGACCCATAGTGATGGGGCTGATATGCGTATTTGGCTCAGCACCAAAAGCAGTACTATCACCACAAAACAATTTGCTAGCGGTGGCTAATTGCGCGTGCACCTCTAATCCAATAACTACTTCGTATCTATCTGTCCATGACATAGTTTGCAAAAATAGGTTTCCTAGGGCAGATACAGCATATTCAGGGTGTTTAATGCTGTTAGATATTTTAACTTTGTGTGCATTGAGTGCCGCACTTACTATTTCGGTAACGGCTTCTCAAACTACAATGGAGGTTTTAATCAAATAAAATTAGAGTTGAAATTGGGTTTTACTATAGTGCTATATTAATTCGATAAGTTCCCTTCTTACAATTTCCATTGCATCTGGAAGATTGTAACCTATTCCTTCTCTGATTAACATATTAATATCACCAATAAATTGCGCAGATTCCATTTTTGCTTCTAGGTTTAATTCAAATTCCCTTCGGCTAATGAAATGGTTTTCTTCCTTCATATACTTTCCCCAGCTTTCTACAATATTTTCAGGCTTGCAATCGAGTTTTGTAATGGCGTACCAAAGATCAAATAAATCTCTTCCTTTTTTCCGTTGGTATAATGCCCTAAGTTTTGTACTCAATAATTCTTCCAATGTGAAAGTTGTTATTGTTCCCTCGCTTTTATGCCAATTGGATGCCACCTGAAATGGTATTTGCTGATATCCAAACACAGTGAAATGTTCCCTGGTGTTGATTTCAATTTTGAGTTTCATTTTCAGCCCTTCGGCACTATCAAAGCGATAGACCATAGTATTATTATGCTCTTTTTGCTTTCGAGTTGGTGTTCCTAAAAATGATAGACATTCCCTTAATTGATCCATAACTGGCCCAAATGGTTCAGATTGAATTTGAACTAAGTCAATATCTTCTGAATATCGAGCAGCAGGTTGAATAAACAATTTATGCAAAGCAGTACCACCTCTAAAGGCTAATTTCTCTTTTAGGATTGGATCAGAAAATATTGCATTTAGTGATCTACTTATAATAAGATCCTGTTCCACCTGGTAGGCGTCCTGCCAAGGGGCACAATCTCTCCATTCGTCTATGTATGCTTTTGGAATCATATATCAGATTCAATTTCTGTGTTTACTATAATACGCCAGTCATTCCCAGTAACCTTTGATTTGTATGTTTTATTATTAGACTGTAATAATGTTGCATGATATTTTTGAGACTTAAGCCATTCTTTTAGTGGTAATACTTTTTCTGGAAAGCCTAAAAACTCTAACAAATAGCCTAAACGTTGAACAGCCATTAAGCTGGAATATCGCTTTGCAACTTCTACTAATTTATTGTCATCTATTTCTTCAGAAAGTTCTTGTAATACAGTTGCCACATGATTAATTCCAGCAGCATGCTTGCTATAATAACACAAGTCTAATGCAGTTAGCTCTGGCGAAGAAACATTTAAATAGCCCGCATCTGTTGTTTGTTGGACAATATCTTTTTCCTCCCAGTTTTTTTTATATAAAAATGCAATACTTGCATATGTTTTTTTTATTGCAGGCAATACCGGCGCTGGAATAATCACTGTATATTTCTGAGGTTGCTGATGTGCTGCTCCATACCTAGCTGCAGCATTTAGAAGGCCAATATAATAAGGACGTTTCAATGTCTTCATCATCCCTTCTATATAATAAGTTACTGGAGGTGCTCCAATTTTGCGATATTCAGTTGGAACAATTGCATAAAATCCCTTTCGTATCAAAGCAATTTTCTTTAATTTAAGGAGGGGTTGCAATTGCTTCTGAACTGCAGATAGTTCTAGATTTAGCCGCAGTTTAATATCATCTAAAGTGAAATAAAACTTCCCTCTGCCTTGAATGTCATCAATGCATTGTTCTAATTGTCGGTATGACTGGCTAACTTTCATTTAGGTAAATATACAAGATTTAATACCAAATAGGGTAATAATCTTGTATATTTACCTAAAAGACTATTAAAAGGAATTGTTCGAGATTTTGATTTTACAATGAAGTTGGGTTTCCTCTAAAACTGTAAAGCTATATTTGTATAAAACCTTCGCCAAATCACCCCAATAACCCCTTCACCTGCTTAATCAACTCTCCTAAATTACTAGCATCTTGTCCGCCGGCTGTGGCTAGTGTTTTTTGTCCACCGCCGCCGCCTTTAATTAATGGGGTAGCAATTTCTTTAATCATTTTAGGTGCTTCTAAACCTTTTTCTGTTACCATGCTGTCTGATAATAAAATACATACAGCCGCTTTGCCTGCAATATTTGCGCAAAGCACAACCAAATAATTTTCGCCCAAATCTGCTTTTAAATCGAAACAAATTTTCTTTAAATGATCGGCATTAGAAACAGTTATTTCTTTACCAATAAAATAAGCGGTTGCTTGGTTTGGAAGTGTGAATGATTCGCGTTCTTTAACCAGCGTATCTTTTATAACCACCAATTGTTTGGTTTCTAAACTTTCTATTTTTTTATCGAGCTCTTGTTTTTCTTGAATGATTTTTTCTACTGCTTTAAGTGGCTCTTTTGTTTTTAATAAATTACTTATCTCTTGCAAACTATTGTATTGGTCTTGCAAATAATTAAAAGCATTGCTTCCGGTTAAAGCTTCTATGCGTCGAACACCTGCTGCTACGGCTGCTTCGGCGGTAATTTTTACGAGTCCTATCATACCGGTACTTAACACATGCGTACCGCCACAAAGTTCTACCGAGTAATTGGCATCGGCTACTACTACTCTTACGGTGTTGCCGTATTTTTCTCCAAAAAGGGCCATGGCACCGAGTTTCAGGGCTTCTTCTTTAGGCATTTCTGTAATAACTACTGGTACGTTTTCGCGAATTTTACTGTTCACTATTTTTTCAATCTCTGCAATTTCTAGGTCTGTTACACGTGCAAAATGAGAGAAATCGAAACGCAAACTTGCTTCGTTTACCAAGGAGCCTTTTTGTGCTACATGCGTTCCTAATACTTGGCGTAATGCTGCGTGTAATAAGTGCGTAGCAGTATGGTTATAACAAGTAAATAATCTTTTCTCGGTATCTATTCGCGCTGTAACTGCTGCGCTAATATTGCTAGGTAATTGGTCTACAAAATGTACGGTTAAATCGTTTTCTTTTTTGGTATCAGTAACTGTTATCGTTTCATTTTCAAAAAGCAACCAACCTGTATCGCCAACTTGTCCGCCGCTTTCAGCATAAAATGGGGTAGTAGATAATACCAATTGATACTGCTCTTTTCCTTTTGATTTTATTTTTCGATACTTGGTTACTTGGCTTGCTGCTTCGGTTAATTGATATCCAACAAATCCGTTTCCTTTTTCTTCGGTTAATACAATCCAGTCTTCGGTATCTAAAACAGATGCGGCGCGGCTTCTATTTTTTTGTTCTTGCATTTGTGCATCAAATCCTTTTTCATCTACCGATAAATTATTTTCTGAGGCAATTAATTTGGTTAAGTCTAATGGAAATCCAAACGTATCAAATAATTCAAAAACAGCTTTTCCTTCAATTTGTTTTTGGGTAGTTTGCAAACTCGCTGCTACCATATCGTCTATGCGTTTTAAGCCTTTGTCGAGGGTTCTTAAAAATGCATCTTCTTCTTCTTTAACTACTTTACTTACAAAATCTAATTGTTGTTGCAACTCTGGAAATACTGTTTCAAATTGCTTGGCTAGTGCAGGCAATAGTTGGTGCAATAAGGGTTGCTTATAATCTAAATAAGAATAATAATATCGAACAGCTCTGCGTAGAATGCGTCGTATAACATAACCTGCGCCTGTGTTTGAAGGCAATTGTCCGTCGGCAATAGTGAACGAAATTGCTCGGATATGATCGGCAATTACCCTAAATGCAATGGCTTCTTTGGTATCGCTATAGTCGTATTTTTTTTGCGTTAGTGTTTCTACTAATGAAATTGTTCCGGTAAAAACATCGGTATCGTAATTGCTTGTTTTTTGTTGAATCACACGCACCAGTCTTTCAAAACCCATTCCGGTATCTACATGCTTGGCAGGTAATGGTTCTAGGCTTTGGTCTTTTAAACGATTAAACTGCATGAACACATTGTTCCAAATTTCTATTACTTGCGGATGGTCGTTATTCACCAAGGTTTTTCCATCTACCAATGCCCTTTCTTCATTTGTTCTACAGTCTACATGAATTTCACTGCATGGTCCACAGGGGCCTGTATCGCCCATCTCCCAGAAATTGTCTTTTTTATTGCCTAGTAAAATTCTTTCTTCGGGTACTAGTTTTTTCCATTCTTCAAAAGCTTCAGTGTCTTTTTCTAATTTTTCTTTTGCATCGCCTTCAAAAATGGTTACGTATAATCGGTCTTTATCTATTTTATAAATATTGGTTAATAGATCCCAACTCCAAGCAATGGCTTCTGCTTTAAAATAATTACCGAAGCTCCAATTGCCTAACATTTCAAACATGGTATGATGATACGTGTCTACCCCAACTTCTTCTAAATCATTGTGTTTGCCACTAACACGCAAACATTTTTGGGTATCGGCCACACGTTGATTGGGTGCCTGTTTATTGCCTAAAAAATAGTCTTTAAACTGGTTCATGCCCGCATTGGTAAACAAAAGTGTAGGGTCGTTTTTAACCACAATTGGGGCAGATGCCACTATTTGATGCCCTTTTGAGGCAAAGAAATCTAGAAATTGTTGGCGTATCTGAGCACTGGTCATCATTGTTAATCGAAATTTAAATCAATTGATTAAGCCTTTGAAACTATCTTTGACAGCTTATTGGCGGCTGCTAAGGTAAGGATTAGTCGGCTGAAATTAGCGGCTTACCACCTTAGAATGGGGCATTTATCAACCAATTACGCATTGCATAAAAAGCATGAAGAAAATTAAATACTATTATAACACACATACCCTCCGCTTCGAGAAGCTCGAAACGCCGCTTAGGGTAAGGTTGTTGCAGGTATTTGGATTCATTGCTGCCTCTATTGTAACGGGCCTAATTATTATTTTTATTGCATTCAAATACATCGATAGCCCGAAAGAAAAACTATTGCGTCAAGAGAACGACGATATGCACGAAAGTTATAGTTTGTTGCGCGAGCGGGTGAATCAATTAGAAATGCAGATGGATGAATTAGAAAATCGCGACAACTCGGTGTATCGATCAATTTTTGAAGCCGAACCTATTCCGGATAGTGCACGTGTGAAAGATATGGAAGCCAAAAATGAAGTGAAGTTGGTGCAACGTATGGGCGAAACTGAATTGGTAAAAAGTATGACGAGCCAACTCAATAATCTCTCGCTTCGTTTGGCTTATCAAGACCAATCTTATGTTGAAATTGCCGACATGGTTAAAAACAAAGCCAAATTAATTAATGCCATTCCTTCTATTCAACCAGTGAGTAATAAAAATTTAAACAGAATTGCTTCGGGATTTGGGTATAGAATTGATCCAGTATATAAAGATAGAAGACCACACCAAGGTTTAGACTTTACCGCTCCGCAAGGAACCCCTATTTATGCAACTGCCGATGGTACTGTAAAAGAAGTTGGATTTACTACAAGTGGGTTTGGAAATAGGGTAGTGATTAATCACGGCTTTGGATATGAAACCCTTTATGGACACATGTACCGCTTTAAAGCCAGGGTAGGACAGCGTGTTAAACGTGGCGAAGTAATTGGCTATGTAGGCAATACCGGAAAAAGTACTGGCCCACATTGCCACTACGAAGTGCACCGTGGCGGAAGGCCGGTAGATCCTATTTATTATTTCTACAACGACCTTACGCCAGCGCAATTCGACCGCATTTTAAAACTTGCTGCAGCCGGTAACCAAAGCTTCGACTAATTATTTTTCTTTCGTATCAAGAATAACCGGAGAACTTCCTTTGCCCATAATAATTACTTTAGCATTAGGAGAAGTAACCAATCCTTTCATCATTTGAATTTGCTCGTACTGCAATTGTTTGTCGGTTAAGCCCGAACTCATAATACGCTGATAGTCGGCAATACCTTGTGCTTCCACACGCTTTCTTTCGGCTTCTTGTTTTTCTTTTTGCAAAACGAATTCCATTTTCTGTGCTTCTTGTTCTGCTTTTATTTTGTCTTCGATAGATGTTTTAACTGTTGCAGGAAGTGTAATATTACGCACCAATAATTGCTCTAATACTAAGCCACGAATTTTAAAATTATCTTCAATGGTTTTAAAAATACGGGTTTGAAATTCATCTCTTTTGGTAGAGTATAAATCAACTGCAGTATAATAAACGGCATTGTCTCTAATTTTTGTACGCGTAATTGGGCGAACAATTTTGTCTTTAAAATCTAAACCTGTTTCTTTAATAATTTTTGGTGCTTCGGTAGATAAAACACGATACAAAACGGTTAAATCAATAACCACTTCTAATCCATCGGCAGTTAACACACGGATGGCATCGTCTCCAGCAACATCGCCTTCGTTGTGTACACCACTCATGGTATAGTTCTGTGTTTTAATATCAATTTTACTTACGTCTACCAATGGGTTAACCAAACTTAAACCACTTGTAATTACTTCGTCTTGTACTTTACCAAACATTGATTTTACACCAATTTGTCCGGCATCAATTTGCTTAATGCAAGAAGTTAAAAATCCTAACACAACCACTCCCGTACCAATGGTTCTAGCCAGTTTTGCATATTGCGGTAAAGGGTGTGCTAAGTTTTTCATTGAGAATGAAAGAGCAAAAATTAAAATACCAAAAATGATGAGTACCATATACTGTTTTTTTTATTTTTAAATTGAATTGTGTGATTAGCTGCTATGATCTACTACTATTTTCCATTGGCCATTTATTTTTTTAAATAGTAGGGTATATAAACCGTTTAAGTTTCCAATAGTTCTGGTTAAATGCCATTTGCCTAAAACAAAATAATAAGTATCAGAGAGTGGCTTTACTTGCAAAATATCAAAACTCAATTTGCCCATTGCAGCGGTATCTGGATAGCCTTTTTGGTAATTTTTTAAGGTGTTTGCAAATCCATAATTAGCACCCGTTGATCCAACAAATAATAGGCTATCGCTTTGCCAATAACCACTCATAAATGAAACAATATTTCCTTTGTTCCATTCTTCGGTTTGAGATTGTAATATTTTTCTAATGGCCTGTTCGTCTTTATTTTGAGCAAGACTTTTTAAACTGAAAAGGGTAAGAAAAAAAAGAAAAAGGATAGTAGGTATTCCTTTTGGTAAGCGTTTCATGGTAGTAATTTTATGTAAGCTACACAAAACCACACACTAATAACACGGTTTTATTTAGAGGGAAATACGGTTCATTTTGTTGGATATTTTTATGGATGAATGGGCATTATTGTTATCTTACCTCCATGAAATACGTTGCACATTTAGAAAAAGACCGTAAACTCTCTAAAACAATTGTAGAAGCCTTACCCGAGTTGGAATTGCACAGCAATTTGCCCCTACGTTTAATGGCTAGTATCATGAGCCAACAGTTAAGCACTAAGGTGGCTAAAGTGATTTATCAGCGCTTTCTTGATTTATACAATGGTAAAAACCCTAAACCAGCAGAAGTGCTTGCAACGCCAAGTATTAGTTTGCGTGAAATAGGGTTGAGCAATGCAAAAGTGGGCTATATTTTAAACGTGGCTAGTTTTTGCATAGAACAAAAAATCACCGATAAAAAATTACAACAATTAAGCAACGAAGAAATTGTTGACTTGCTCACACAAATTAAAGGTGTTGGCAAATGGACGGTTGAAATGTTATTGATGTTTAGTTTGGGGCGCGAAGATGTTTTTGCGGTGGATGATTTTGGCATTCAACAAGCTATGATAAAATTGTATCGACTAGAAAATCTAGAAAAGAAAATCTTGAAAGAAAAGATGTTAGCCATTTCTACCAAATGGAGTCCTTATCGCACCTATGCCTGTTTGCATTTGTGGCAATGGAAAGACGAAAAATAATAGCCAATAAATAATTAAGCAGAATTTCTAGCGGCATTAATTACACCAAACATAGATCTGGTAACTAGTTTTTCATACACCGCTTTCATTTCTGGATTAACATTATTACTGTGCAATTGATTCAATGCATATTGCTGTATGGTTAACAAAGGCAATACAATTTTATCACGCATTTGAATTGATGCACGTCCTGCTTTATCATCTTCCATTAATGAACTAGCATCTGCCAATTCTAATACTAATTTTGAAGTTAAATCGAACTCTGCTTTTATCAATTCCCAAACTGGTCCAAACTGCGGATCTTTTTTTACGTGTTGTGTAAGTGGAAAGAATGATTTTAACATACTCATCATACTATTGTCAATGAGCGTTCTGAAGAACAAAGAGTTTTTGAATAGTGCTTTTGTATCATCCCACAAACCGCTGTCTTTCATACTTTGTAGCGCTGTTCCTACTCCAAAAAATCCGGGAACATTTTGTTTTAATTGACTCCAACTTCCTACAAATGGAATGGCACGCAAGTCTTCGAATCTTAATCCCCCACCACTGCCGCGTTTAGCAGGTCGGCTAGCAATATTGCTTTTGCTATAATAGTTTAGCGGACTAAACTGTTGCATATACGCTAAGAACAATGGATGTGTTTTAAATGCTTGGTAAAATTCGTGACTAATTTTGCCTAAATTTTCCATAAGCATTCTATCGTGTGCAGATAATTGCACGCGTGTATCTGCAAACAATTCATTACTAAGTCCGGCACTTAATAATTGTTCTAAATTATATTGCGATGATTGAGTAGTGCCAAAATTTGAAGTAATGGTTTGCCCTTGAATGGTTAACTGTATTTCTTCGTTTTCAATATTAGATCCCATCGAAGAATAAAACTTATGCGTCTTGCCGCCACCACGAGATGGAGGTCCACCACGTCCGTCAAAAAACTTTACTTTAATATCGTTTTGCCTAGAAATAGCAGTTAAGTTTTCTTTGGCAGTATAAATACTCCAATTGGCTTGTAAATAGCCACCATCCTTGGTTCCATCGCTAAAGCCAAGCATAATTGTTTGGTGATTATTGCGTATTGCTAAGTGTTGTTTGTATGAAGGCAATTCGTATAAAAATTGCATGGTTGCTTCTGCTTCTGCTAAATCATCGATGGTTTCAAACAATGGAATAATATCAATAGGCATTTCAGATTTTTTAAATCCACAAATACCAAGTAAAGCCACTACTTCCATCATATTAACCGGGCCTTGACAATTACTAATTATGTATCGGTGGCATCCAGCTTCGCCATTTTCTATTTGAATAGTTCTTATTGCATACATACTTTCAAGTGTATCTCTTGAAATAGTATCTACTAGTATGGCTGGGTCAACTATCGTATCAATTGCAGCTAGTGCTTGTATTTTTTCGGCTATAGAAAGTGTAGTATAATTTTCAGGTAAAATTTCAACACCATTTTTTTCTTTCAGCACTTTTGTAATCTCTAATAAAACAGCGGTATGAATACGACTGTCTTGTCTAATATCTAAGGATGCAAAATGGGTTCCAAATATTTTTACTTTATGAATTAAACTATCGAGTCTATTTAAAAAAAGTGAATGGTGGTTTTTAATGAGTAAGTCTCGTGCTGCATACAATTCACGCATTAATTCTGCCGATTGAATTCGTTTGCTAGCTTCTGGACGAAATACATTTTCGTATAACTGTTGCTCGAGTTGTTGAATAATTACATCAACGCCTGTAAAAGTTAAGCGTCTTTTTAATTTTCTGATATCTCTGTAATAACAAACCACAATCGCACTGCGTAATGCTTCTGCAACTTTTAAAGTGGTTGGTCCGTTCACAAATGGATTTCCATCTCTATCTCCACCAGGCCAAAAACCTAATTCAATAAAAGGGTTCGATCCATCGTAGGCGCTATCAAAAACTTCTGTATTAATGTAGTTGTAAATAGTACCAATAGAAGGGTATAAAATATTTTCTAGATACCACATTAGGTTCACTGCTTCGTCTAATGGAGTTGGTTGTTTTTTGTTGAAAAATGGGGTGATACCTAATTGTTGAATATAGGCATTGATGGTATGAAAATCATTTTTACCAATGGCTTCATTCATGTCGTGAATAATTCCCAAAACACTTCCCGGATAAAATTGTGTAGGATGCGCTGTTAATACTATTCTTACTTTAAATGACTTTAATTTTTGTTTTAGGGCCTCCGATTTTCCGGCAAAATTCGATTCGTTGATAAGCGATTTTAAACTTCCAGGACCTTCGGTATTATTTACCGACTGAAATGCAGCGTCTTCAATGGCATCAAACAATACAATTTGCCTTTCTATATATTGTACAAATTTAAATAAGCGGGCTACTTTGTCGGCTTCGCTTTTAGCATTGGTATGTTGTGTAAAAAAATGGTCTATTATTTCAATGGGGGTTTTGCTATCGGCATATCCGTCTAAACAAGCTTGCAATAAAATGGGTAGCAAAGCACCTACATTGGCAATTCCCGAAAAAGGAAGTGCCGAGAACAAACTATTATAGATGGTATACTTATCTGTAACGTTCCTTTTAAAATTGGTAATATATTCTGAAGAGGGCATAATCTATTTATAGCCCCTAAGGTAATTCATTTCACTAAAAAAATCAGATTAAAATATCTTACGAGCCTTAACTGGCTTGATTTTCGGGCTAATGACTGTTAGTTATATAAATTAATTATATATGAGTTTATTTATCAGATTCAATGATAGCTTATAAATCTTTGCGCCATTTTTTTAATATAATAATTAATTAATTTATGAAATTTTTAAAAACAAGGCAGAAAAATTTAAGAAATAGACTGGTTTTATTAAATACATTTGAAAATAATGTGCACTAGTATTATCCCTAAAACCTACAAATTTATACATGCATTTAAGTGATCAAGAGCTTCTAGCGCAATTTGCAAATCCTACCACCAAAGAAAAAGGGTACACAGCGGTTATTAAAAAATACCAAGAAAAGCTCTATTGGCATATCAGACGTATGGTAATAGACCATTCCGATGCCGATGATGTATTGCAAAACACCTTTATAAAAGTTTGGAAAGGCCTCGAAAATTTTAGAGAAGACAGCCAATTATACACCTGGTTATACCGAATTGCTACTAACGAAAGCCTGAGTTTTTTAGCCCAACAACAAAAAAGGGCCACAGTTAGTATGGATGTAGTAGGCTCAACCTTAGAAAATAAAATTAAAGCCGATACAAATTTCGATGGAAATAGGCTTGAATGGAAATTGCAGGTGGCTATTCAGTCTTTGCCCGAAAAACAGCGACTGGTATTTAACCTACGATATTACGATGCACTTCCATACGAAGAAATGAGTAAAATTTTAGATACTAGTGAAGGAGCGCTGAAAGCCAGTTACCACCATGCTGCAAAAAAAATAGAAGCTTTTTTAAAGGAAAATTAAACGAAAGGGTCCTTTATTAGTCTTAAATGTTAAGGAAATGAAAAATACAGATACAGTATTAACCGAAATGCAATCAATAGCCCCTTCCATTGCGGCTATTGGCACAGCAATGCCTTATTCGGTTGATGCACAATATTTCGAAAGTTTACCAGAAATACTACTTGAACAGACGCAATTTGCAGATAATCATATTATTTCTAATTTGCCATATCAGGTTCCACCTAACTATTTTGATCAATTATCTACACAATTATTAAATAGAATTGCCGCAGAAACAACCGTTGAAGCACCTATTCAAAAAACAACAGCAAAAATTGTTCGATTTAACCAAGTTAAAAGGTGGATGAGTTATGCTGCTGCTGCAATTTTGGCTGGAATTTTAATAACTAATGCATTTTTATTCACTGATAAACCTAATTATAGTGAATACGAAAAATACAGAACCCTCGATATTCCTAGTACACTCGATTTAGTGAGCGATGCCGATTTGAATAATTATATTCAAAACAACAGTCACGCAAATGGGGTTGAAGAAATGGTTGTTTCAGAAAGCCAGGCCCTTCCGAATTTATCTGAGAATATAGAACTACTAAGCAACGAAAATCTAGATGCATACTTACAAGAAAACAAATTATTAGAACATACTAATTTTGAAAATCCTATTAAATAATATTAAAAAAAATACCATGAAAAAAAATCTACTTATTATTTTTTTACTTTGTTTGGTGCATTTAGCATCAAATGCACAAGGTCAACAAGGGCCACCACCGCAAGGTCCGCCGCCACCTAAAAATATCCAAGCACTTAAAGTTGCTTTCATTACACGTCAGTTAAATTTAACTGCTGAAGAAGCGCAAAAGTTTTGGCCAGTTTATAATACCTATTCTGATGCCGTTAAAAAAATTAGAATTGAGCAAAAGCAAGATGTACTAGGCTTTGAAGAAAAAGTGTTGGTAGAGCGTAAAAAACTTAAAGCAGAAATGAAGAAAATTTTGGTAACCGAAGAGCGTTCTAATATTGCTATGACTATTGATCGAGATTTTAATGAAGTGCTTAGAAATGAGTTAAAGGATCGTAGGAACAATGGGAACGGAATGAAACGTAGAAACAACAATCAAAACAACAATCAAAATAATAATAACCAATAGAAGGGGGGATCTTTTTATTGTTATTCGCTGCCGCCTTTTTGGTGGCAGCTTTTTTTTGCGCTAATCTGTTCTAGAAATAAAAGGTGTTGCAATATCGTGGTAAAATAAAAAAGTCCATTCTGCTGTTCTGCCTTCTTCCCACCACTGCCTACGTAATTCCATGCATTTTTTTCCATCTACATCGTATTTAGCCACAAATCTGCTTTTCATTTGCTGTAATTGCGGTGCTACATCTCCGCCAAAAAATATGGTTTGGTTATTTTCTTCTATCCAAAATACTTGGTGAAAAATACTATGTCCACCTGTTACTTGGTATTTAATATATCCATCAATCGTACCTTCATTTTCAGTTAACCAAACAAGTTTGCTAAAATCTGCTAATAGTTGAAAATCTTCTTCTTTATTAGCCTCAGTAGCTGCTGCTATAAACTTATTGAATTCTCTTTGTTGAACATAATAATTAGCATAGGGAAAACTAATAAAACATTCGTCTGATAATGGATTTTTAATACAAATGCCACCTGCATGGTCTTTGTGTAAATGGCTAATTAATACTTTTGTTATTTGCGATGGATTAATGCCTGCTTTACGCAAATTGGCTAGTAATTGCGATTCTCCATTTTCATTTAAATAACCTAGTCCGGTATCTATTAAAATGATGTCTTTGCTAGTGATTATTACAAAGGGTTGAATTTCTACCAAAATGCTTCCTGCAGGCTTATTTGCTGCAGTATTAATTTCTTTATTGAAGGGTACAAATACTTTTGTTTGATCAATACTAAAACAACCTTCTGATAATGGAATAATTTGCATGCTTGGATATTTAAAATAGATCTAACGAAGTACCATTTGTCTGTCGGCATCAAGCCTTAATAAAATAAATAATAAAATAGTAAATGTTAATAATGACGATCCGCCGTAACTAATTAGCGGTAAGGCAATACCAATGATTGGAAACAATCCAATTGTCATACAAACATTCACAGTAATATGGAAGAAAAGGATGCTGGCTACACTATATGCGTAAACCCTACTAAAGGCACTTCGCTGCCGCTCTGCAATTTTTATAATTCTTAAAAGTAAAAATAAATAGAGTCCTAAAAAACCAACGCATCCTACAAAACCAAAAGCCTCTCCAAGTGATGTAAAAATAAAATCGGTGTGTTGCTCTGGCACATATTTACCCCTGGTTTGTGTGCCTTTTAAAAACCCTCTTCCCCAAAACCTACCCGACCCAATAGCTATTTTACTTTGGCGTACATTATAGTCATCTGGTTTAAAGGATGCTTTTGAACCAGGCTGTTCTATTGATTTGTTGTTTTTGTTTTGGCTACAGTCGTAGTCTTTACCAACTGCACTATAAATACGTTGACTTTGATAACACTCAAATACATTATTAAAAATATAAGGCACGGCAAATCGCTGAACTCCTACGCAAATAGCCCAGGTTACAATAATGATGGCTAAAAGCCTAATATTTCTTTTTATTTGACGCCAAAAAATATAAATAATCATTGCAGCAATAATGGTAAGCGCAATGGCTAGCGTATTGGGTTCTACTATTAGGGTGGCAACCACTAAGGCGCCAAAGGATATGCCTATTACTAAAATGCTAGCGGGTAAACCTTCTCTATACATTGCAATAAAAAAACTCAAGTAAACCAATGCCAATCCTGTTTCGTGTTGCAGCCTTGCAAGTACAGCTGGAACTAAAACTATTGCACAAGCAATTAATTGAGATTTTGCTTTTGTAAAATCGGTATTCTGCATAGACAAATATTTTGCCAATGCCAATGCCACAAATATTTTACACAGTTCAGCGGGTTGTAAATTGAATCCTCCTCCCAAAGCAATCCAACTTTTTGATCCTTTAATATCTTTTCCAATTACAAAAGTGGCAAGCATTAATAATATACCAAATGCATAAGTAAGGTTGGCAAATGCAGTAAAAAGTTTACTGTCGGCCAATAAAATAAAAGTGGCTATTAAAGTGCAAACACCTGCAAACATTAACTGTTTGCTGTAATTGGTTTTGCCACCTAAAAATAATTGGAACCAATTGCTGCCTGTTCTATACTCTACCATAAAAATACAGAGGATGCCAATACTTACTAATACTGCATACAGTGTAACAATGGTCCAGTCTACGCCTTGTGAAACAGAATTATTTCTTGTATTCATTTTTTTTATGCCTTTGTGGATACAACTTTTAACCTTTTTGATTGATGGATAAATAATGCGCCAGTCCGTTGGTTTGCTTTATTATTTTTTCCATCTTTAGTTGGATTCTTTTTTTCTGTATTTATTTTTTTGTCTGTAGCAGGTGTACTGCTAGAATCTTCTTCATCATCTGCATTAATGTTTTTTAAATCGGCATTCATTTCTGCTTTTGATGCTGCTTCCATGGCAAGTTTTGCTTGACGTTGCACATCTTTTCTAGCATACCATTGTTTAATAGCATCTGGAATTAAATTGGCATTTGAAATTCTTTCTACTTCTGCTAAACGATCTGTTGCAATGGTATCGTTTAAATATTTTTCCATCATGAATGCACCAATAGGGCCAGCCCAAGTAGCACCAAATCCTGCATTCTCAACTATTACAGCTACTGCAATGGTTGGATTGTCTTTTGGAGCAAAACAAACAAATAGTGAGTGGTTTTTTCCATGTGGATTTTGCGCAGTTCCTGTTTTTGCACAATATTCAACTCCAGGTACTTTAATGCCAGCAGCAGTACCATAAATTGTTACATCGTGCATACCATCATGTACTGCTCTGAATACAGTATCGGCGGTACTTGTAACAACATGTTTACGTCGGTACTTACCCAACATACTGGTGTCAGTATTTGATTCACGTTCAATACTGTCAACAAAATGGGGTGTATAATAATAGCCTTTATTGGCAATAATACACATCATATTTGCTAGTTGCATTGGGGTTGCTGTCATTTTATCTTGCCCAATTCCAAGGGTTAAAATAGTACAGCTATTCCACCTATTTTTCCCATATGCTTTATTGTATACAGCGGTGTCTGGAACACTGGCTCTATTCTCGCTTGGTAAATCAACATCTAATGTTC